>CATKFT010000107.1 GCA_949747745.1 uncultured Clostridia bacterium | reverse complement strand
TCGCAAATTTAAAAATACTGAAATATCTAAAGAAATAATTGAAGACTTAATTGATTGTGCAAGGTTAGCACCATCTGCAAAAAATAGACAACCTTGGAAATTTGTAATAGTAACTGATACTATAAAAAATCAAATTGCAGACATTATGTTGGAAAAGGAAAATAGCTCAAAAGTTAGTTTAGAAAGACAAATATATAAAGCTAATAGTAGTGTTAAAGCAACAGCGAAAATAATGAAAGAAGCACCTATACTTATATTAGTTCTTAAAGAATATGAAGATAATTGGATTATAGGCGATTCACTTTCAATAGGAGGAGCTATAGAACATATTTGCTTAAGAGCAACTGATTTAGGATTAGGTTCACTTTGGATAAGAGATATTGCATATACTAGGAAAGAAATAGCTAAATTGGTTGGACATGAAGATTTAGAACTAATTTCAGCAATTTCTATAGGTTATCCAGATGAAAGTCCAAAATCAAGGCCTAGAAAAGAACTTAATGAGGTTTTGGAGTGGCTTTAATATTATAAAAATAAAGGTATGTAACTATGGAAAAAAGTATGTTAGAAAAGGAAATTGTTCAAGAATTTATGAATTATTTGAGGAGTAATTCGAATGATTCATATGATAAAAAAGAAGAAATAATAAAAAAGTTTATCACACAAATATTTCAAATTGAAATAGAAGAAATGGGGTATCATTATAATCCAGATTTAGCAGATGATAAAAACAATATTGAATTAGAAATTAAAGATTTTGGATTTCAACATTTTCATGGGATTCAGTATTCAGGTAAAGATATTATTAACAAAAAAGCAAAAATAGAAAAGCCTAAAATATCATATAACTTAAGTATGATTAGTGGAGATTTACTAAATGGTGATGAAAATATCAGAGTAAAAACCTTAAGATTTATTTTTCACGAACTTCAACATCAAAGGCAACATTTTATGGTAGATAGCGGAATTAGCAACAAGACAACTTTAATGTATGCACGAGACTTTGTTTTATATGATCGTGAAGATTGTATACATGGTTTTTATCACGAGGGAAAAAATCACAATTATGCATCATTTATAACAGAAAATGATGCAAATTATGTAGCATATAGTAAACTTAGTGAATTTTTAGGTACTCCTGAACTAGAATGCTTAAGAGATATTGAATTAGGAAAGATGCATTCTTTAATGTATAAAGCTGATGCTATTCTAAATAATGAAGAAGTACATTATTTAAGTAATGAATTAGGAGAACGAAACGATATAACAATTCCAATTATTGATGATATTATTTGTAAGAGAGGATTTATAGAGTATTTGCAACTATTTCCAATTTTACAGAAAGAATATAATTTGGATGGTATGAAAAAAAGTGTAGTTGAATTAGTACAAAACATGAATCAAGAAGTAAGTGGTTTAACACAATCAAACTTAACAGATAAAGAATCATTAATACAAGATAGCAAGGAAATGTATTATGAATTAATATATAGAGAATTAGAAAAAAGCTCACAAAAACAATTAGAAGAATACGCTCGGAAAGATTGGAAAAACAACTTTCCTACAACTTTTACAAGAAATAGAGCAATATTTTGATAGCGAAAAACAAATTAGAATTGAAAAAACAGCAAAAATGAATAAAGCATATACTAAAATGGGAAAATATACAATACCATACAATAACGGAACAATCAAAGTAGAACAAGATGGGAAGACAATAGATATGAATGTTGATGAATTTATACAAACATTAAGTCCTGATTTATTACATAAAAAGTTTGCAGGTAATGGACCTATGAGTAGTACAGACCCAAAAGACTTAATAACTGGTGAACAATATGTTAGAGATTATTTATTTCAATATATTTCTAAAACTGGAAAAGTGCATTTGAATGATGAAAGAAGTTATACTGCTAAGCAATATACAGAAGAACTTTTAAATTCTTCTCAAAGATTAGATACTTTTTCTTTACCATGGAAAGTAAAAAGAGAATTTAAGTCAGAAGATTATAAAGAAGAACAAAAAGATTTTGAAGAAAGAATGCATAAATATTATTTGAAAAAACATAAAGTTATAAAAGAAGTTATAGCTAGAGTTTACAATCCAGAAAACTATCTAGACAATCCTATAATGATAATTTATAATAAACAGCAAGTAGCTATTCAAGAAATAAAAAGTACTAAAGAATTAGGTAAAGAAACATTAAGTGAACAAAATGACATTGCATTATTAGACGAGATAGAATATGTTGTAAAAAAACAAGAAAAATCAATTGAAGGACAGAGAGAAACACAAGAAAATGGACAAACTAAATAGGAGATTTGTATATGATTGATATTGAATATGCTAATGCATATGTAGAGGTACTAGAAATACTAAAATATATTCCTACTAAAGATTATAATAAGATACCAAAGGCTGAAATTAAGTTATTTGAAAAAAATGCAAATAAGGATTACAATTTTAGTTATAATTTAAGTAAAACATTAGATGAACAAAATGTATCTAAAATTGCCAAAGGAATTATAGCCATATTATTTAGAGACTATTGGGCAACTGAAAGTCAAAGAGAAAAAATTATAATAAAACAAAATTACGATAGGCAAAAAATAGAAGAAGAAAAGAGAATAAAATATAACCTAGATAACATTTTTGAAAATAATAATAAAAGTACAATAATAAATATTCCAGAGAAAAACAAAAAAACAGCTTTAATAGAGATAAAAGATATGAAATGGTATAGAAAGATTTGGATATTTTTAACAAAATTTTTAACGAAATGATATAAATTAGGAAATAAAATAAACAAACATATCTGTTAACTTTGACGAGTCTAGATGTGTTACACACTAGGAAAGCCATATTTGTGGCTTTCCTTTCCTATAATTATATTATACACAGATTATATTTGCCATATTCTTACTATGGAAATATCTATTAACTAAATATTTATAATCAAATGGAAATTACTATTTCAAGTCACTAAAGAAATTCTTCTGTACTTACGCACACAAAAAAAATCAACATATTTAACATAATTTGTTGAAAATATTACGAAAATGTTATATAATTGTAATGTATGGAGATTTTTTCTAAGAGAAGAGAGAAAAAATAGTTTCCGTAAGGTGTTTTTTTAAGTAAAAAATTACATAATGAAAAATACCAAAAACTACTATTGACATTGAAAATAAACCAAAGTAGAATATAAATAGTAATATTATAAATTAAGGAAGGGTATAACATGAAAGCAAAAAAAGTTATTGGAGAATTAATTGTAATTCTAATTTTAATGTTAGCATTTTGTACATTTAGTACAAGCACTTTTGCAAGAGAAGCAAGCTATGTATTAGGAATTACAAACGTAAGAGAAGCACGGAAATGGAAAATTGGGTGCTGCATATGGGATTGGTGGATTAAAATCAGATAATACACCAACAAAAAAAGTATGGAAAATAGTATCATATCCAAGTGCAGGTGTAATTAATTATAATAATGCATTTTACTGTATTAAAGCAGAACATGGATTTGCAAGTAATACAGGTAGTGGAGATGTGTCAAGTATAAGAAAAACTTATGATACAAGTTTTAATATGAAAACACAAAAAAATGAGGTAATTACAAGATTAAATACCATTAATAACAATATAGGAGATCCTACATTATCTGATGAGTCATATAATAAAATAATGTGGATTATTGATAATATGTATTTACCAAAATCTGCTACTGCTGCACAAGATAAACAAAAACTTATGGAAGCTGCAGAAATAATAGGTGAAAATGGATATGAATCTGGACTTCAATTAACAGATGATGATATAGAAGTAGTACAACAACTTGCACTATGGTATTTTACTAATGCAAATGATTCAAATTATCATCAAAATGGAAGCGATTCTCAAGCAATATTACAAACATTGTTATTTAATGACTGGAATGGAACAGATAGTGGATATAGAAATTTTGCAGATTTATATGATGATAGAGTATTAGATACAAGACTAGGAACAGATCGTCAAAACCAAGCAGAAGATTTATATAGATATTTTATTAACAATGCAAAAGGAAACTATAATTCAAGCCAAACAGTAACATCACCAATAACATTAAATAAATCAAATTATACAGCTACACAAGTTGGAGAAAAATATATAATAGGTCCATTAAGTATTAGTGTTGATAAAACAAAAGACTATAATATAACACAAGCTGTATTTAAAGATCAAAATGGAAATACAATAAGCTTAACAGGAGAAAACAAATTATTAAATAGTAATAAAGAACCTATTAGTGATAATACTATTAAACTAGGAGAAGAATTCTATTTATCTTTACCAATAACTACTAATATTACAAAAGTAGGTTTTGAAATTAGAGGAACATACAAAATAACAAGTGCTACATATTATACAACAAGCCAAAATACATATGCAGGTGAGCAACCAGTAGTACTTGTAGAAAAGGCAAATGAGAATTATAGAGATAATATAGAAGTAGGCTTACCAGCTCCAAGATATTTAGATTTAGCCCTAAGAAAAAGCATTACAAAAATAAATAATGCGGCACCTAGTGTAAATAGATTACCAAGAGTAGATGCATCAAAATTAATACCAAATGGAACAGACAAAACAGCAAAATATAACCATCCAAAAAATGCATTAACAGTAGAAACAAATCAATTTATAGAATATACAATAACAGTATATAATGAAGGTGGAAAAGATGGATATGCTAAAGAAATAAAAGACTATTTACCAGCAGGAATAGAATTTGTAGAGTTAGTAACACCAAAGGATAAATATACAGCAAATTCTGTAAAAAATGCAGATGGAACAAGTGTAGTAACAATAACAAATACTAATAAGACAGTATTAGGTAGATATACAAGTGGAACACCAAAAAATGAAAGTTTTACAATAAAATGTAAGGTAACTAAAAAAGCAACAACTGAAGATCAAGTACTAGTAAATATAGCAGAAATTACAAAATACTATGATAGTGAAAGTGGAATAGAAATAACACAAGATAGAGATTCAAGCATTGCAAACTTTCCAAGCAACTTAAAAAATAATAATTATAGAGGAAATGGACAAGATGGAGAATATGTAAAAGGACAACAAGATGATGACGATTTTGAACCAGTAGTATTACTAGGAAAATATTTAGATTTAGCATTAAGAAAAAGTATTACAAAAATAGACGATGTGGCACCTAGTGTAAATAGATTACCAAGAGTAGATGCGTCAAAATTAATACCAAATGGAACTGAAACAACAGCAAAATATAATCACCCAAAAAATGATTTAGAAGTAAATACAAATCAATTTATAGAATATACACTAACAGTGTATAATGAAGGTGAAAAAGATGGGTATGCAGCTCAAATAAAAGATTATTTGCCAGCAGGAATAGAATTTGTAGAACTAGTAGCACCACTTGATAAATATACAGCAAGTTCTGTAAAAAATGCAGATGGAACAAGTGTAGTAACAATAACAAATACTAAGAAAACAGTATTAGGTAAATATACAGGTGGCACACCAAAAAATGAAGCAGTAACAATAAAATGTAAAGTAACAGCTAAGGCAACAACTGAAGATCAAAGACTAGTAAATATAGCAGAAATTACAAAGTATTTTGATAGTGAATTAGGAAGTGAAATAACACAAGATAGAGACTCAAGCATTGCAAACTTTCCAAGCAACTTAAAAAATAATAACTATAGAGGAAATGGACAAGATGGAGAATACGTAAAAGGACAACAAGATGATGACGATTTTGAACCAGTAATATTACCAGGAAAAGAATTCGACTTATCATTAAGAAAATTCATTTCTAAAGTTAATAATAAAGAACTAGGGACAAGTAGAGAACCAGTAGTTGATGTAAGTAAGTTAATACCAAATGGAACTGAAAAAACAGCAATATACAATCATACAAAAGCACCATTACAAGTAAAAATTGGGGATATAGTAACATACACAATAAGAGTATATAATGAAGGTGAACTTGCAGGATATGCAAATGAAATTACAGACCATTTACCACAATATTTAGAATTTTTACCAGAAGATGAAGAAAATATTGCAAATGGTTGGGTATATGACGAAAATGATACAACATTAAGAACTATAAAAACAAATCACTTATCAAAACAAATAGATGAAGACAATATAATAAAAGAATTTGATGGAAAAACATTATCATATAAAGATGTAACAATAAGATGTAGAGTAAAAGCGAATGTTAATTCAGGTGATAAAATAACAAATATAGCTGATATAACAGACTTTACAGATCCATATGGACAGCCAGTAGAAGACAGAGATTCTGAAAAAGACAATGTAATATTACAAACAGATGAAGAATTACCAAACTATAAAGACGAAGAGATTGAAAAAGGTGATAAATATATACCAGGACAGGAAGATGATGACGATTTTGAAAAGTTAATAATTCAAAAGTTCGATTTAGCACTTAGAAAATTTATTACAGCAGTAAACAATAAAAGTGTTACAACAAGAATACCAGTTCCTACAATGGGAGAAGATGGAAATATTAAATATAACCATACAAAAGAACCAGTAGAAGTACAAACAAATAATATAGTAACATATACATTAAGAATATTTAATGAAGGAGACATATCAGGATATGCATCTGAAATCACAGATAATTTACCAGAAGGACTATTATATTTACCAGAAAATGAATTAAACAAAACATACCGTTGGAAAATGATAGATAAAGATGGAAATGAAACACAAGATGTAGAAAAGGCAGTAAAAGTAACAACAGACTATTTATCAATAGAACAAGAAAAGACAGCAGGAGAGAACTTAATAAAAGCGTATAATAAAGAATTAGGAATTACAAATGGTAATCCAGATTATAAAGACATAAAAATAGCATTTAAGGTAATAGAACCAAATACATCAGATAGAATTTTAACAAATATAGCTGAAATTTCAGATGACCAAGATGAATATGGAGATCCAGTAGAAGATGATGACTCAACACCAGGAAATAATGATATGACAGAAGATGATATTGATGTAGAACATGTAAAACTAACATATTTCGATTTAGCCCTAAGAAAATTTATAACAAAAATCGATAACTTAGATGTAAACAATAGATATCCAAAACTAGAAATGGGAGAAGATGGAAATATTAAATATGTTCACACAAAAGAACCAATAGAAGTAGAAAATGGAAATATAGTAACATATACAATAAGAGTATATAATGAAGGAAAAATGGATGGATATGCATCTGAAATTACAGATGATTTACCAAAAGGATTATTATATTTACCAGAAAATGAAACAAACAAATCATATGAGTGGAAAATGATAGATAAAGATGGAAAAGAAACAAACGAAGTGGAAAAGGCAGTTAAAATAACAACAGACCATCTATCAATAGCAAAAGAAAAGACAGCAGGAGAAAACTTAATAAAAGCATATGACAAAGAACTTGGAATAACAGATAAAAATCCAGATTATAGAGATGTATTAATAGCATTTAAAGTAACAGAACCAGAAACATCAGATAGAATATTAATAAATACAGCAGAAATATCTGAGGATACAAATTCAGAAGGGGATCCAGTAGATGATATAGATTCAACACCAGATAATAATGATCCAGATGAAGATGACATAGACATAGAAAAAGTAAAAGTAAAATATTTCGATTTAGCACTTAAAAAATGGGTATCAAAAGCAATACTAATAGAAGATGGAAAAACAACCGTTACAGACACAGGACACACAGGAGATGAAAACCCAGAACCAGTAGTAAAAGTAGATTTAAAAGACAAGAAATTAAATAAAGTAACAGTAAAATTTGAATACAAAATAAAAGTAACAAATGAAGGTCAAATTGCAGGATATGCAACAGAAATAAAAGACCACATACCAGATGGACTAGTATTTGAAAAAGAAGACAACCCAGATTGGGAAGTATTTGATGAAGGAATAGTAGTAACAGACAAACTAAAAGACACACTACTAAGACCAGGAGAAAGTGCTGAAGTAACAATCATATTAACATGGGTAAACAGTCAAGATAATTTAGGTTTAAAAGTAAATATAGCAGAAATAAGTAAAGACAAAAACGATAGTGACACACCAGACATAGACTCAACACCAGATAACTTTGTACCAGAAGAAGATGACCAAGACGATGCTCCAGTAATTTTATCTGTAAAGACAGGAGAAATAAGATTTTATATAACATTGACTGCTATAGTACTTGTGACTCTTGCAGGAGGAGTAATATTAATTAAGAAATATGTATTATAATCAATAAATAAAAAAGAAATATCCTAAATAGATAGGATATTTCTTTTTTATAAATGTCAATAGTTGGGGTGGAAAACTTTGAAAGTTTTCTGCCTCAGCTTTTTTTAATATACAATTATAGAAATGTATATTATGGATGTTATAATTAATTTTTTAATATTTCATTAAATTTCAACTGTAAATCTTGTAAAATATCAAAAGATTGTCTCATAGTTATATTATTTAAATCTAACTTAACAATTTTAGATATAATATTTTTAACATTTTCATTATTAAGATAATCACTATAATTTTCGATTTTTGAATAATTATTATCAACAATTTGAAAATCAAAATTTAGTTTTTGAAATTCTAATATATAATGTTCTAATCTTGAAATAGGAAAGGAGCATTTTAAGATTTCATTATTAAAGGGTAGTAATTTTAAAGGAAAATTTTCAGAAATTTTTTTAGCATCATCATCTAGCATATAATAAAAAGTACCACATTTAAACAAATATATTTTGTTTAAATCCTGTTTTTTTAATTTTAAATATTGTTCATAAAGTTTGCTCATAGAATAAATCACCTCTTTAAGAATTATAAAACAAAATAAACAAGAAAAATGTCATAATTTGGAGAAAAAAGAAATAAATTATATTAAAAAGTAGAGTTAAAAATTCGTAATAGTATTAAAAAGTATTAGAAAGATTATGTAAGTAGCTAAAAAAGATACAAATATGAATATAAATATTACAAATATATGATAAAAGAAGAAAAACTATTGACGAGTAATACTTATAGAGATAAAATATAGACGTAAATTAAAGCAATTTCAAAATAGAATTTAGGCAAAAGGAATAAAAGCAAACAAAAGAACAATGTAAAAGATAATTTAACTAAAATGTATTTAAAACGGAAATAATGGGAGTGTCATAAATTTTGTGTAAACTAAGAAATACCTTTATGATATAATAGAAATATATATCATAAAGGTATTTTTTAATTGTAAAATATTTCCCAGATAAATTTCCCAAGATAAATTTTTTATACATATTTACAACTAAAAAGCCTTATGATATAATTTCTTTGAAATTAGAAAAGAGGAGAAAAGCAAAAATGAATCAAATTTTACAAACGGAAAATAAAAAAAATAAAAGTAATAATACAATAGAAATAGGAAAAATAGTGAAGTTTTTTGCCATAGCAATTGCAATATTTGGAGTTATAATAGCAGGTGTAGGAATATATTACATTATTAATAATACACCTAAAGAAGAACCAATAAAAGAAGTACCAAATGTAAATATACAAAGGCAAGTTGATGATATATTAATAGAAATAAATGGAAATGTTGCTATTTCTAAAATAGTATATAATTGGAATAATGAAGAAGAAAAAGTAATAGAGGGACAAAACAGTACAAGCTTATCAAAAACAATAGAATTACCATATGGAAGTAATACTTTGAATTTAACAGTTGTAGATATAAACGGGATAGAAACAAAATTCCAAAAAGAATATGTTGTAGAAGAAGAAAAACCAAATATTGAATTAACTTTAACAAAAGACTATAAAATAAAAATTTCTGTACAAGATGCAAAAGGATTACAATATATTAACTATTCATGGAATAATGACCCACAAACAAAAATAGAAGCAGATTTTGAAGGACAAACAACAATAGAACAAATATTAGAAATACCATTAGGGCACAATACATTAAAAGTAGAAGCTATAAATGAAAATGACGACATTTCTACAAAAGAATTAGAAGTAAAAGGAGTAAAAAGACCAGTATTATCATTTAAAAAACAAGGAGACAATCTAATTATAACAGCATCAGATGAAGTAGGACTAAAAACAATAGAATATACATTAAATGGAGAACAACACCAAATAGACTGTCAAGATAAAAAAATAGTAGAATATACCCAAAGTGTACCAAAAGGTGAAAGTCAAATGGAGATAACAGTAGAAAATAAAGATGGAGGAATAACTACAAAAAAAGTAACAATAAAAAATTAGTAATAGGAACTTCAAAGTGCGGGCATATATTATGACCCGCATATATTTATAAAAATCTATTTTACTTCAAAAATATTTTACTTAGAGGAAAGGATAGAAAATGGAAATTTGCATATATATAGCAAAAATTGTAATGTATTTTATAGTATACTCATTTTTTGGTTGGGTAATGGAATCTGTTTTAAAAACAGTAATTCAAAAAAAGCCAGTAAACAGCGGATTTTTATATGGACCATTTTGTCCAATATATGGATTTGGAGCTATAATAATGTTTGCATTTTTAAATAGTTTTAAAGAAAATATAATAATATTATTTATAATTGCTTTTTTTGTATTATCATTATGGGAATACGTTGTAGGATGGGCATTAGAAAAGATATTTAACACAAAATATTGGGATTATTCACAAAATAAGTTTAATATAAGACGGAAGAGTATGTTTAATGAATTCACTATTTTGGGGATTTTTAGGAGTAATTTTTATAAGATATATTCATCCATTTATAGTAGAAAAAGTAAATATGCTAAATGTTAATGATTTATTGTTTTTAACAAGTATATTATGGGTAATAATAATAATAGACTTAATAACAAGTATAATAAAAATAAATAATATAAGTATAAATTTAGAAAAATTAAAACAAATTTCAAATACAATAAAAGAAAAATTAGAAGAATTAGAAGCAAAACAAATAAATAAAGAAACTTTAACTCAAGCAATAGAAGAATTGAAATATAAACAAACAAAAATAAAAAGGAAATTATTAAAACAAACGAATAGACTAAAAAAAGCATTTCCAACAATGAAATCTGAAGTAGTAGAAAAAATAAATGAATTTTTAAAAGAAAAAAAGGATAATTTAAGAAATAAAAGAAGTTAAAGTAATAAAGGAAATAAATTAAAATAAGCAAGCAAAAATGAGTAAGATAAAATAAGTAAGATAAAATAAGTAAGTTAAAATTAAAACAGTT
>CATKFT010000106.1 GCA_949747745.1 uncultured Clostridia bacterium | reverse complement strand
TCATGTCTTGCAAGTATTCTTGCAGGTGTTTTTCTAAGAACTTTGTATAATGGAGCAAGTCCTACTATTATATTAAATAGATATATAATACAAATACTAATTCCTATAGTATTAATGTTTATACTAAACATTCTATCTACATAAGGAATTTTTGACACTTGACTTAGTATATATGTCATAAGAACAATTCCTGGTAAACTTGCACTCGTTGTAATTGCTATAATTTCTCCTACAAACATTCTATATATATCCATCTTCTTTACTCCTATCGCCCTTAATACTCCTATTTCTTTTATTCTTGATAAGAATGAAGATCTAATCATTAAATATATTTCTGTTAATGATATTGCAAGTATTACTCCAGCAAATATCACACTACTTTTTATTTCATCATTCTTGCTTTTAATGTAGTCTTGTTTATCTTTTTCAAATCTATCTATAATATTTAAACGATATTCGTTTTGAAATTTATTCATCATGCTCATTTTATTTTTAGGATATATCATAAATCCATTTTTCTTTGAAATAACGTCATATTTTACAGTATTATTATTTACTAAATAGTCCTGCCTATTTGTTTTACTATCATAAAACCCTACAACAGTTAGTTCTTTTCCATTTACTGCAACCTTTATCTGTTTATTTAATTTCATTTCTTCTTGATATGCTTTATTTACTATTACTTCATAATCATTTTCTGGCAATCTTCCTTTTGTTATGATTATATCATCTAAATACAAGTTATAGTCTTTAACATTTATATCTGCATTACTTTCTTGATCAGAATAAATGCCCATTCCAAATGTACTTTGTGTCATGTTGTTTAATATATTTATAAATAAATTTTTGCTCGTGTAAATAGATTCTGTATTATTATCGGTAAATCCTACTATTTTAAATTCTTTCATATCGTCTATAGTTACAATCTTATCTAGTAATTCATCTTCACTTTTTATCCCCATACTTGCAAATGACGAAAAATCACTATGAAGCATATTATTTATAATTTTTTTGTCTATTACAATTTCATATTCATTTTGTGGCATTCTTCCTTTTATTAATAGTTCTTCATTTATTTTACCAATATCAACAAGAGAACCAGAAAGTTCAAATGAATAATTAGATAACTGATAGTATGTATCCATTTTTATTTTAAAACTTGCATTTCCATCTCCTGGTATCATATAATCTACATCTTCTAATTTTTCATATTTAACATAGTCTTCTACATTTACTTTTGCCATATCTACATAAAGATAATTTCTATCTATTTTAATGTAATCAGATTCTTTTATATTTGTAATTCCTGCAATGTTAGCTACGCTATATACTATAAACATTGCTGATGCTAAAAATCCTAAAAGTAATATTTTCTTTAATACTGTATAATTTAAAATTCTATTAAACCCAACTCTTATCGATTTAAAAAATCCATATATTGAACTATATTTTGCTTTGTATTTTGTATCTATTACATCATCTAAATTATATTTATGTTTTTCATATATGCTTTTATCTATTTTTTGATAATGCCCATTTATAAGTTCGATAGATGAGTTGTCATCTACTACTTCAACTTTACGATTTTCTGCTTGTATAAAAATACTTCCATTTTTTATAACTATATTTACATCTATTTTGTCATTCTCATCATCTGAATAAATATTAACATTAAATTTTTCATTTTTTAAATTATTAATGTCTTTAAAATCTTTTAAATAAATCTTATTTTCTAATCTATATTCTAAAGATTCTTTTGTTTCATTTTTGTAATCATTTATTACTTTACCATCTTGAATTTCCACTATTCTTGTTGCATAAAACTTTGCTAGATCTACTTCGTGCGTTACTAAAATAACTAGTTTTTCTTTTGATATTGCTTTTATTATATTCATTATCTCTAATGAATTTTTACTATCTAAATTTCCTGTTGGTTCATCTGCAATTACAATACTTGGATTCTTTACTATTGCCCTTGCTATTGCAACTCTTTGCTTTTCTCCTCCTGATAACATATTAGCAGGTCTATTCCTATATCTATACATATTTACTGCTTCTAAAACGTATTTAACTCTTTTTTCTATTTCTTTTTTGTTTTTTAATCCTATCATTCTTAGAGAAATAGCAATATTATCAAACACAGACATATTTTCTATTAATTTATAATCTTGAAATATATATCCTATATTCAAATTTCTTATTTTATCAACAGTAATAGCTCTTCTTTTTGTTATTTTCTTACCATTTACATATATCTTTCCATTGCTTACTTTGTCAAGACCTCCAATTGCATTTAAAAGTGTAGTTTTTCCACTTCCTGATTGTCCTAATATCGCTACTAATCCTTTATCTTCAAGTTCTAATGAGGTATTATCAATAATATGAATTTCATTTTTTCTTCTTCTATTAAAATACTTATTTACTTTTTCTATTTTTATCATATTACTACACCTCCTCGTTATATGTATTTATTGCTGTATTCTTAAACAATTTCTTGGCAAATTTAATTGATATTAATCTTGAAATCACAACTAATATTACATACATTAATACATACTCTCTTACGTCTAAAAAGGCACTTAGTTTTGCTATATATTCTAAGCTAATTAAATTTATTTTTACAAGATAAATAAATAGCAGTAAAACCACATATGATAGTGTAGAATTAATAAACAACTCTATATCTAATATTCTTCTTATATTTTTATAAGTAGCTCCTAACATTCTTAATGTTGTATAGTATATATTTCTTGATTTTAATATTATTTTTATTATCAAATAAGAAATAAAGAATAATACAATAATTAGTACTATTGTTACAATTACTTTTATTATCTTTATTATCCTCTTACCAGCTTCACCATTGTTTACTTTAAAATCTGTTACCTTTTTAGGATTTAGCCCTAATTTTTCAAGTTGCATTAATGTATCGTCTATTGTTTTTTCATCTTTTACATATACACTAGATTGATATGATGGTTTATTATATAGTGCATTATAATCATCTGTGTTAATAAAAATTGTATATCTATTGGTATCATATTTATCTAATCCTATTACTTTTTTAAAATTTGACTTTGTATATGTATTTGATATAGATAAATTCAATTCATCTTCATAATAAATATTACTTAGATAGATACTTAAAGGTTGTTCTTTTATTTTATAATTTTTGAATTGATATTTAAACTCATCATCAACAATTGCTTTTCCACTTTCTACTTTATCACTAGGTTCTACCCTATATTGTTCGTAAAATTTGTTGTTTAAAAATATTTTCATTTTACTGTAATTTTTATTCATATCACTTCTTAATGTGTTTAATATACTTTTTGAAACATAAAATTTACATCCATAATTTATTTCATTTTCACAAGTTTGTATACCTACTACTGTTACATCTCTAACTTTTTCGCTATTCCATGAGTTTCTTCCTTGAGATTTTAATATAGAAAACGTTTTATTTAATACTTCATCTAATCTTTCTTTTATATAAAAATGATCACTCGTAACTCTTAAAATAATTTCGTCTTCATTTTCAGGCATTCTACCAAAGTTAATATCTCCTTTAAAATTATTTATATCTAACATATTTCCATACATACTTAAATCATTTCTTGAAATAGTTGCTCCTCCATCTATAAAAAAATCATCTTCTACTATATAATCTACATTCGATAATTCTTTTATTTTATCATAATCTTCTGCTGTAAAATAATTCCTATCTTTCTTATTTATTAAAACTCTTTTTTCTGACAAATCATTAAAGCCTATACTATAACCTGATATATCTTGTTGTTCTTCTGACATTTGAAAACTTGCGTATTCTGCAAGGATAGCTGAACTTAAGAAAAAGAATACTGCAAATAATAGTAAAAATTTTGTTGCTATATTAAATGTATTTCTAAATCCTAATCTATACTTATTAAATATGCTTATGTTATTATAAATACTTTCTTCTATTGGTGGTTCATTCTTTATTTCTTTTATTTCAGTATTTTGTATTATTCTACCATCATGCATCTTTATGATTCTAGTTGCATACTCTTCTATTTGTTCTATATTATGAGTTACTACTACCACAAGTTTGTCTTTAGCAACCTTTTTTAATATTTCTATAACTTCATTTGCTGATTCTGAATCCAAATTTCCTGTTGGTTCATCTGCAACAATGATTGGTGTGTCTTTTACCATTGCTCTTGCTATTGCTACTCTTTGCTTTTGTCCCCCAGATAATTT
The DNA here is from genome assembly GCA_949747745.1 of uncultured Clostridia bacterium. Next base: position 2,833 of record CATKFT010000106.1, on the reverse strand, counting down.
AGATACTTTTGTATTTTTAAATTTTGTAAGACCAACCTTGTCTATAATATCTAATATTTTTTGCTTTACTTCATATTTTTTATATCCATTTAACAATAAAACCAACTCTACATTTTGATAAACAGTATAACTATTAACCAAATTAAAGCTCTGAAAAATATTGGCTATATATTTTCTTCTATAATCTTCAAATTCTTTTTCAGAATAGTGGCTAGTTTCTTGTCCATTTATATACATTTCTCCTTCTTCATAGCTATCTAGCCCAGATATTACATTTAAAAGTGTACTTTTTCCACTTCCAGACTCTCCTGTTATTGCAACGAACTCTCCAATTTTTAATTCCAAATTCACCTTTGTAAATCCTGATGCTATAATCCCTTTGTTATAGTAGAATTTTGATACATTTTCTAATTTTAGCATTTGTATTTCCCCTTTTATTTTTACTTTATCGATTTTCTCTTTTTGCTCTGTTTTATATTTTGATTAAATCATAACATAAAAGCAAGTAACATTCAATTACTTGCTTTTATAAATTAAAATTCTTTCTTTTCATAAATTTTATATGCTATTTTATAAGATATATTATAGACAAGTATTGTCAATCCTAAAAATATAAAAGGAATAAGAAATTGAAGCTTATATATGTCTATAGCCCATTTTTCTAGCCAATAAAGTACTCCTCCTATTAATAGACTTGCTATAACAATTAATACAACCATTATTAGAAAAATTTGCATTCTAGCTTTCTCTGCACCAAATTTATATATACAAGGTATCTGTATTGCTTCTACTATACTAATACCTAATATTCCACCTAGAGTTACTGATAAAATTTCTAGTACATTTGTTGTAAATGGTTTGCCAAATGCAAATAATCCAAAAAGGATGCTTGATAATGATATTCCAATTAATGCTCCTATAACAGTAGACCATATTGTAAAAATATACTTTGACAAAACAATTTCTTTTATACTTACTGGTAAACTTCTAATGTATCTATCTGCTTTAGCTGCTTCATCATAATTAAAGCTAGCAATACTAAACATTCCAAATCCAATAGTAATCATTACTGGAAGCACAGAAAAAAGATTTGTTCCTCCACCACTTAAAGATTGTAAAATAGATACAATACTAAATATTAATATAAAACAAATTAAAGTTTTTTCATAGTTTTTTAATTGCAATAAATCTTTTGTTAATAGTCCTTGCATTTTTGGATTTTTAGATAAAGTTATTTTCATACTATTTTTCCCCCTTGACATACATTATCATTATTTCTTCAATTCTTGGCTTATCTATTATTTCTATTTTATATTTTTTCTTAAATTTACTCTTATCTTCTACTAAAACATCATATTCATATTTATTTTTCTTAAATCTTATATAATCATTTTTCTCTATTTTTTCAAATTGTTCACTAGTGCATCTTGCAATGCCGCATTTTATCCAGTAGTTCATCTCTTGTTCGACTTAGTACAATTTCTCCATTATTTATAAAAGTTATATAATCGGCTATATTTTCTAAATCTGATGTAATATGGCTAGAAACAAATATTCCATGTTCCTCATCTTGTATAAATTCTTGAAAAATATCTAATATATCATTTCTTGCAATTGGATCTAAACCTGAAGTTGGTTCATCTAATATTAGAAGTTTTGGATGGTGTGCAAGAGCTACTGCAATTTTTAGTTTCATTTTCATACCACTAGAATATTCTTTTGAAATCTTATCTTTTGGTAATTTAAAATCTTCCAGATATTTAAAATATAACTCTTCATCCCAATTTTTATAAATTTCTTTCATAATTGAATTTATCCCTTGTGGTGTTATATACTCAGATACAAAACCTTCATCTAAAACAACCCCAATATCTTCTTTTAACTCAATTTCATTTTCTTTACTATCTTTTCCAAATATTTTAATTATACCATCACTTGTATTTACCAAATTCAGTATTGCTTTAATAGTAGTACTTTTTCCTGCTCCATTTTCTCCAACTAACCCCATAATAGTTCCCTTAGGAAGTTCAAGATTAATGTTCTTTAAACTAAACTTATCATAACTTTTACACAAGTTTTTAACTTCTAATATATTATCCATTTAATTTTCCTCCTCATACAATATATCTAAAATATCATTTACTTCTTTTTTTGATATTTTACTAATTTTAGCAATAGATACTGCTGTTTCTATTAAATTTTCTACTTTTTTCATCTGTTCTTCTTTAATTATTTCGATATTTTTGCTTGCAACATAAGTTCCTTTGGATGGTATCGTTTCTACATAACCTTCTTTTTCTAACTCTTCATAAGCATTTTTTGTTGTTATTACGCTTATTCTTAAATCCTTTGCTAAATTTCTTATTGATGGCAATAAATCTCCAGTTTTTAGTTCATTCGACACTATCTTGTTCTTAATCTGTTCCTTTATTTGTTCATATATAGGGGTATTACTTGAATTACTTATTATAATGTTCATAGTTCCTCCTTTATTTATTGTATATATACAGTATATACAGTTGTTTTAAAAAAGTCAATACTTTTTTTATATTTTTAGTATAATATGATAAAAGCAAGTAATTACTACATTTAATTACTTGCTCTTATACATTTTATTATGATAATCAAATTTTACTCGTTCTTATCTGTTTCTCTAATTCTTCAAAGTCAATATTCGTTATACTTCTCAAACTTGCTAAACTTAACAAATCTAATTGTTTTGCAACTTTCCTATATTCTTTTGCCGACATCTTCTTTTCACTATTCTTTATATATTCAATTGTTAAACTGTATGTTTTATCATACCACACTTTTAAAATCCCCTTATACTATT
>CATKFT010000105.1 GCA_949747745.1 uncultured Clostridia bacterium | reverse complement strand
TATTGCCACTCTATATATCTATCTGTCATACCAGAAATAAAATCAATTACCACTTGTTCTTTTTTTGTATTATTTTTATATTCATCACACATATAATTAAAAAATAAATATATATCATTATCATATTTTTTATTTTCTAAAGCATCTATATATACTTCATACAATTTATTAAAAATATTTTTATATTCTTTCATTTGTTCTTCTGTATTTGCTTTTTTATATATTTTTTCCATATTAAATTTTTTTAAATAAATTACTGCATTATACATTTTTTCAGACATTTCTAAATATGGTTTATCAAAACTATTTTTAATTATATCCATTATAATATTGTTCATTATTTCAGCATTATTCGTTCCTAATTCTTTTTTTATATTTCCTGGAATTTCATCTATATTAATTTTTCCTAAATTTTTAGCATCTTCTATATCTTTCCCAATATACCCAATAATATCTGATATTCTTACAACACATCCTTCAAGTGTCATTGGTCTTAATTTTTTTATTAATTTTTCATCTTGCATACATGAATTATATTCATTCATAAAAGTATTAATATCTTTTTCAACTGGACTATATTTTGACATAACCAGTTCTCCATTATGGCACATAATTCCATCTAAAACTTGTAATGTCAAATTACATCCCTTACCACAATTTTCTAAGTCTTTTAGTACTCTTACACTATTTAAATTATGTGAAAATGATTTACCTAATTCTCTTTTAGATATATCATTTAATATGTATTCCCCAGTATGTCCAAATGGTGTATGACCAACATCATGACCTAATGCTATAGCTTCGCATAAATCTTCATTTAATCCTAACGCTCTTGCAATTGTTCTTGATGCTTTGCTTACGAATTGAACATGTGTCATTCTTTTTGAAATATTGTCATTTAATACATCACTATATACTTGTGTTTTATCTATATATCTTGTATATGTTAATGTATGTAATATTCTATCTGCATCTCTTGCAAAATCTAATCTTATATCTTTTGGTTCATTTTTAAATCTAATAGCTCTTTCTGATTTACATGCAAAATCAGAAAAAGCCAATTCTGATTTTTTAATTTGTTCTTTTATTTTTTCTTCTATCATTTTTACGCCCTTTCTTTTTAAAACAATTTTAATATAAATTATTTTAATATTTATTTTT
>CATKFT010000104.1 GCA_949747745.1 uncultured Clostridia bacterium | reverse complement strand
GATATCAAAGTTATCGAAAGTCAAAATGGATTATTTATAGCTATGCCAAGTAGAAAAACTCCAAACGGAGATTTCAAAGATATAGCTCATCCAATCAATGCTGAAACAAGAGAAAAAATTCAAGCAGCTATATTAGAAGCTTATGATGCTCCTGAAGCTGAAGAATCTACAGAATCAGCAGAATAATAAATGTATATAAAAATGACCTTGAAAAAGGTCATTTTTGTTTGAAAAACTTGTATTAAAAACAATAAAAAGAGCAAGATAATTTTTTGCCCTTTTTATTGTTTTTATTAATAGCACAATTTATAAATAGCAGTAGCATATATTTTTGTAGATAAAATAAGATTATCTATTGAAATGAACTCATCTACCTTATGACACATATCTTCATCACCTGGCATATTTGCACCAAATGAAACAAAATTAGGAAAGGCTCTTGCATATGTTGCACCACCTATTGCAATGGGTGGACTATTTTGTTTTGTTACTTCATTAAAAATATTACATAGTGAAGACACAAGTTTATTTTGTTTTGGTATATATAGTGCATCTTTTTCACCATCAAAAGAAACCAAAATACATGGATTTTGTACAAGATTATTAAAAACTTTCTTTATATAAGAAATATTAGTATGTATAGGTATTCTTAAATTCATACTAATTCCTAAATTTTCATCTTCTAAACAAAATCTAGCAGTATTTAATGTAAGACTTCCGAGATTCATCTGATAAATCAATATTTAAGTCTCTACCATTATATTGTACATGAATATAATGTCTAAATATTGATAATAGTTCTATATTAATATTATATTTCTGAAAAAATTCATATAAAACTATAATAATAGGTGATATTGCATTTTTTCCGAAGATTTGGATGTGCACTATGTGCTGAAATTCCAGTGGATGTAAGAACAATGTAATTATCATCATCTTTTGTAATTTTTATAGAATATTTGTAGTTATCTACAATTTGTGTTAAACTGTGGATACATGATGAAATATCAAGACTATTGTCCACAAATAGTTTGATTTTGCAAAATTTAGGAACAACATTCATAGCATTATTTCCATAATCTATACTACTAATTATAATTTTATCATCAATATTAGATGGATAGCTTTGCGTTAAATGTACATTTAACAAAGCCTTTTCTGCATATATGCAAGGAAAATCAGCATCTGGGCTAAAACCAAAACTTGGAATTTCTTCATGTTGTTTATAGTAATCAATACATTTCCAATCCATTTCTTCATTTAAACCGAGAATTAACCTAACTCTTTTATTAATTTTAAAATTGTCCATAACAGCTTTCATAGCATATAAACTTGCAATAACTGGACCTTTATCATCAATAGCACCACGACCATAAATTTTATTATTAGAAATAGTTCCACTAAAAGGAGGATATGTCCAATTTTCATCTTCAGGAACAACATCTAAATGTCCAATAATTCCCATAAGTTCTTCTCCATCGCCAAATTCTATATATCCGCAATATCCATCAATATTTTTAGTTCTAAAACCTAGGGAATTAGCTAAGTTTAAAACATATTCTAAAGCATCATTACAGCCTTTACCAAATGGCATAGAGGGATCATTAGAATCAGAATTAATACTAGGAATTCTGATTAATTCACAAGTAGAAGTAACGATTTTGTCTTTTATAGTTTCAATATATTCTTCAAACATATAATCAATCCTTTCATTAGTATAGTATATTCTAAAGTAAAAGAATTATTAAAATATATGCCTACTTGAATAAAGTTCATTCAAGTAGGCGAAGATAGTTTTTTATTTTTTTGTTTTTTCCTTAGCCTTTTTTTCTGCTGCTTCTTCCTTTTTCTTTATATCATTAGTAAGCATATCTATATAAGATTTAACAGATTTTTGATGTTCATCAGAAAAATCTATAGAGATATTTAAATTGTGCTTATCATGAGAAAAAGTAACAGAATTAAGTGGAAGGCTAGCGATAAAGGAAAGAGTGCATACATCCAGTCTCAATTTTAAATACAAAGATTTGTCATTACCAATACTATACATAAGTTCTAATTTCTTCTGAGGCTCACGATGAGGATTGAAGAATTTAAAAATAATATAGTAATTAGAAAAGTCTTTTTCCAAATCTTCACTTGGTAACAACAATTGGACTCCAAATGCACGAGATTTACCACATAAATTTGCTTTCAATCTAAAGAAACGATTAATCCGCTTGATTCTAGCATCAAGCTTAGAAAAATTTACCTCTTCTTCAAGAGGAAATGTTAAACTAAAAAACATAAAATCTCCTTTCAAAGTACCTTTATTGGTTAATACAAATTAATTATAGCATGGAGAAAATATAAATACAAGCAAAATTTTACATAATTATTTTATATTAGGTTAAAAAATATAAATAAATGTATTTACAAATGGCAAAACACATAATATAATAGTTGTAATTTAAAGTTAATTTCATAAAGTAAGGTTTTATCAGACAATTATCAAATAATCAATTTTAATTTTAACGGGAGGAAGTTTTATTTAAAAATTTAGTTCAATTAATTTATTTCATAAGAAAAGTTATAATCAAAGCTTGAATTTAAAATCTAAAGTTTAAATATATTTCCAAATTAAGATTTAAGATAATAAAATAAAAGAAAGGGGGGAATTCTACTTACTTTTGAAAATTATTTTAAAAAATATTGTCATTTATGTTTATTTTTAAAACATACTATGATAGAATATAGGAGGAAATATAAATGAACAAAGAAACAAATATCAAAAAGGAAGAAACATATGAAGAAGTATTAAAAAATATAATGGATGAGCAAAAGATTGATATAACAAAACATGATAAAACAATAAAAAATGATATTGTTTTTAAAATATTTTTTAGTAGAAAAGGAAATGAAAAATATTTAATATCATTTTTAGAAGCAATATTAGATATAAAAATAACGAGGGTAGAAATTATTCCAGAAGCAAGTTTAGGTTTTACAAAACTAAAAGATAAATGGTCAAGAATAGATATAAAAGCGACTGTAGATGATAAAAAAGTTGTAAATATCGAAATGCAGTTAGAACCCGACTTAGGAATAGCTAAAAGAAGTACATATTATGGAGGATGGCTTATAGCAAATCAATTAGGTCCTGGAAAAAATTATGAGAAATTAAAAGAAGTAATTTTAATAAACATATTAAATTTTAATTTATTCAAAACACCTGAATATCATAAGGAAACGATAACTGTACAAAAGAATAATAGGGATTATGAATTAATTCCATATGTTAAATATCATTTTATAGAATTACCTAAATTTAGAAGAAATGTACAAAAGATAAATAATAAATTAGAAGCGTGGCTCGCTATAATAGATAGTAAAGATTGGGGGTTAATACAAATGGCAAAAGAAATTGATGAAATATTTATAGAGGCAATAATGGAGATAGAAGCAATACTAAGTAACAAAGAATTGAGGTACATAATAGATAAAAGATATGAGGCAATGAGAGAAAAGGCTTCAAAATTAGCATATGCTGAAGAAAAAGGATTAAAAATAGGAATAGAAAAGGGGATAAAACAAGGACTAGAACAGGGACTAGAACAAGGACTAGAACAAGGACTAGAACAAGGGTTAGAGCAAGGAATACAACAAGGAATAACACAGGGAATTGAAAGTATTGTTAAAGAAATGATAGAAGAAAAAATGGATATAGAAACTATAATGAAATGTACGAAACTTTCTAAAGAAGATATAGAAAAAATAAAGAAAAGAAATAGTAAATAAAGTTTAAAAAAGATAGAAATGTAAAAAAAATTAAAAAAACTATTGACAAATAAAAATAGAAACATATATAATACATTTACAAACAAACGTTTTAAATAAAATTAGGAGGTTACATATGAATACAGAAAATTCAGAAAAGAAGAAAGCATTAGAAGCAGCAATGGGACAAATTGAGAAACAATTTGGTAAAGGATCAGTTATGAAACTTGGGGAATTTCAAGCAATGAATATAGAGGCAATTCCAACAGGTGCATTAGGATTAGATATTGCATTAGGAATAGGAGGAGTGCCACGTGGAAGAATAATAGAAATATTTGGACCAGAATCATCACGGAAAAACAACACTTGCATTACATGTAGTAGCAGAAGCACAAAAATTAGGAGGAGAAGCAGCATTTATAGATGCAGAACATGCATTAGATCCAGTATATGCAAAACATTTAGGAGTAGATATAGACAATTTAATAGTATCACAACCAGATACAGGAGAGCAAGCATTAGAAATTACAGAAAGCTTAATAAGAAGTGGAGCTCTAGATGTTATAGTAGTAGATTCTGTAGCAGCTTTGGTTCCAAAAGCAGAAATAGATGGTGACATGGGAGACTCACATATGGGATTACAAGCAAGGCTTATGTCACAAGCATTACGAAAACTTGCAGGAGCAATAAATAAATCTAAAACAGTTCTAATATTTATAAATCAATTAAGAGAGAAAATAGGAGTTATGTTTGGGAATCCAGAAACAACAACAGGTGGAAGAGCACTAAAATTTTATGCATCTGTTCGTATGGATATTAGAAAAACAGAAACAATAAAACAAGATGGAGAGGTTGTAGGTAGTAGGGCAAAAGTAAAAATAGTAAAAAATAAAGTTGCTCCACCATTTAGAGAAGCTGAATTTGACATAGTATATGGAAAAGGAATATCAAAAGAAGGAAATATATTAGATATGGGTGTAAATTTAGACATAATAGAAAAGAGTGGATCTTGGTTTAGTTATAATGGAGAAAGAATTGGCCAAGGTAGAGAAAATGTAAAGAAATATTTACTAGATAACCCAAATATAATGGCAGATGTTGAACAAAAAATAAGAAATAATTTTGAGCAAGCTTTTGAAAAAAGTTTAGGAGAAGAAGAAAATAATAAGGATGAAGAAGAATAAACATTTAATAATGGAAGAGAGCAAAATAGTGCCCTCTTTCATTAAACTAAATAATGTTAGATGGAATATTGATAATATTTAAATGTTTTACATAAAGTAAAGAGGTAGAGTAAAAAATATAGTAATAAAATAAGAAAAGATGTGAAAAAAATGTATTCATTAGAAGAATTTGATAAAGAAAAGACTAGAGTAATGAAATATATTATGTATAAAAAAAGAACAGAGTATGAAGTTAAAAATAAATTTCAAAATACTATACAAAACGATATTTTATGTGATATTATAGAAGATGTAAAAGAAGCAGGATATTTAAGAGATGAAGATTATATAGAAAAATCTGTCCTAGAGTTTATAAATTTGAGAAATCTATCTATAAAAGAAATACAGTATAAATTACTGAGTAAAGGGATAGATAAAGATAAAATAGAAGATTATATATATAAAAACAAAGGAAAGTTAGAAGAATATGAATTAAAATCTATATTAAATATTGTTCAAAAGAAGCAAAAAATAATGGATGAAGAAGAAATAAAGATATATCTTATAAAAAAAGGATATAATAAAGAAAATATTAAAGAAGCACTAGATGAATGATAAAATAAGTATTAGATGAAATTAAAATATACAATAATTTATTAAGATAAAAAACAGAAAATATATTACTTTAAAGAAGAAGAAGGAAAAAGATATAGACTAAACATCTACAGAAAATGAGAATAAAAAATATAAATACAATAATACAGAAGATGAGAATGAGGAATATAAATACAATAACAGAAGATGAGAATAAGGAATATAAATACAATAATACAGAAAATGAGAATAAGAAATATAAATACAATAATACAGAAGATGAGAATAAAAAGTATAAATACTATAATACAGAAGATGCAAAAAGAAATGATAAATAGGTTATAGGTAAAATCCATTAAAAAACCTAAATATATTATACAAGGAAGAAAACAATGCAAAATGTATTAACTTTACAAACCAATAAATATGCCATAAAAATAGAAAACTTTGAAGGACCATTAGATTTATTATTAACATTAATAGATAAAAACAAAATGGATATTTATGATATTAAAATAAGTGAAATAGCGGATCAGTATATAGAATTTATTAATAAAGCAGAAGAAATGAATTTAGAAATTGCAAGTGAGTTTCTAATTATGGCGTCAACTCTTTTATATATAAAATCAAAAGGATTATTACCAAAGCAAGTAGAAGATGAAGAAGAATTAACAGAAGAGCAATTAATTGCAAGGATTATTGAATATAAAAGATATAAAGAGATTACAAAAAGATTAAAGGAAAATTATATAAATTTTTCTAATAGATTGTTTAAAGTACAAGAAAATATTGAACTTCCAAAACAGAAATTAGAAAAAGAATATACAAAAGAATTAATGCCAGAATTATATAAAAGCATAATAGAAAGAAATAAAGTAAGATTAAATCAGAATGCAGAAAACATAAAGAAAATAGCAATATCTGATACATACACTGTTGCAAGCAAAGTAAAAGAGATGTTTAAAGAATTACTAAGAAAACCAAGGTTTGTATTTAATAAAATGTATACATTATCAAAATGCAATAAAGTAGAAGTAGTTACAGCGTTTTCAGGACTTCTTGAATTAACAAGAAGAGATAAAGTAACAGCTACACAAGAGGAAATATTTGGAGATATAGTAGTTGAAAGAAGTAGGGGAAATACAATTTTGAAAAGTTGATTTTAGTTTTACTTAGTTGTTAGAAATTAGTATTGATTAGAAAATAAAGTGATAGAAATTTTTACAAATAGGGTGAAATTTTTTTAAATTATGGTATAATAAGAGATATAGGAAGGATGTGAAAATATGCAAAGAGAAATTACAGTTAGAGAATTTGAAGCTACAGTTAATGAAGTAGATAATATAGAAGAACCAATAATAGTAAAAAGAGAAAACAAAAAAGATTTAGTGGTAATTAGTTTAGAACAATATCAAAAAG
>CATKFT010000103.1 GCA_949747745.1 uncultured Clostridia bacterium | reverse complement strand
TTCTGCATGTTCTGGATTTAGCTTATTTTTTATATATCTTGGTATTTGATCCATTGGACCTGGTCTATATAAAGAAACTCCTGCTATTATATCTTCTAAACTATCTGGCTTTAGTTCTTTCATGAAGTTTGTCATACCTTGGCTTTCAAATTGAAATATTCCTACGCTTTCTCCTTTTGCCCATAATTTATATACATTTGGATCATTCATATTTTCATCAAATTCTACATCTATTCCTCTATGTTCTTTTACAAGGTTTATTGCATCTTGTATAACTGTTAATGTACGTAATCCTAAAAAGTCCATTTTTAATAACCCTAGTTCTTCTAGAGTTGTCATTATGTATTGTGTTGAAATTGCTCCATCTTTTTGGTTTACATATAGTGGAACATAGTCTACTACTTGTTCTTTTGTAATAACTATACCGGCATGCATGTGTTGATGCCTGTCTTGGCATTCCCTCTAAAGCCATTGCTATATCTAGTAATCTTTTTGTTTCTTGGTCTAATTCATATTTTTCATTTAATTCTCTATTTTGTTCTAATGCTTTTTTTATTGTTATATGTAATTCATTTGGTATCATTTTTGCCAAAATATCCGCTTCAGCATATGGAACATCTAATACCCTTGCAACATCTCGTATTACCATCCTTGCAGACATTGTTCCAAATGTTATAATTTGTGATACATGGTCATAACCGTATTTATTACATACATAGTCTATAACATCTTGTCTTCTTTCATAGCAAAAATCAACATCAAAATCTGGCATACTTATTCTTTCAGGGTTTAGGAATCTTTCAAAAAGTAAGTTATATTTTATTGGGTCTATATCTGTTATTCCTATTGCATATGCAAGTATTGAACCTGCTCCTGAACCACGCCCTGGCCCTACTGGAATTCCTACACTTTTTGCATAATTTATATAATCCCATACTATTAGGTAATAATCTACATATCCCATTTTGTTTATTACGCCTATTTCGTATTCTGCTCTGTCTAAAATTTCTTTTGTTGGATTATCTCCATAACGTTTTTTTATTCCATCATCACATAGCTTTTTTAAATAGTCATAGTGAGTTATAAATTCTTTTGGCACTTCATAGTTTGGAAGTATTGTATGTCCAAATTCAAATTCTACATTGCATTTATCTGCTATATTTACTGTATTTTCTATTGCTTCTGGGATGTTTTTAAAATACTCTACCATTTCTTCAGTTGATTTTATGTATAATTCATCTGTTTCAAACCTCATTCTATCTTCGTCTTTCATCTTTTTTCCTGTTTGAATACATAGTAATACTTCATGGTTATATGCATCTTCTTTTTTTAAATAATGTGCATCATTTGTTGCAACAAGTGGTATGTTTAACTCTCTTGAGAGTTCTATTAATTTTTGATTTGCAAGTGCTTGTTCTTTTATACCATTATTTTGTACTTCTAAGTAATAATCTTCTCTAAATACATCTTTAAACCATAAGGCAATTTGCTTTGCTTTTTCTAAGTCTTCTTTTAATATTGCTTGGTTTACTTCTCCCGCAAGACATGCACTAAGGCAAATTAATCCTTCATGATGTTTTTTTAATATTTCTTTGTCTATACGTGGTTTGTAATAAAACCCATCTGTAAAACCCATTGAAACTAATTTTGTTAGGTTTTTATACCCTTCGTTATTTTTTGCAAGTAATATTAGATGGTGGTTATAATCTAGTCCTGCTTCTTTATCAAATCTTGATCTATTTGCAACATATACCTCACACCCTATTATCGGCTTTATTCCTTCTTTTTTACATGCTTTATAAAAGTCTATAGCTCCATACATAACTCCATGGTCTGTAAGAGCTATAGAATTCATACCAAGCTCTCGTGCTCTTATTGGTATGTCTTTTATTCTATTTGCTCCATCTAAAAGGCTATATTCACTATGTATATGTAAATGAACAAAGTTTGACATTTTTTCTCTCCTTTTTTAGATAAAATACTATTATTATAAAAAATTTCTCTATATAAATTAGTTTTTGGAACTCTAATTAATACTTTATCTTGTGCGAGTATTAAGGGATTACTTTTTCAGTTATAGTAGAATATTGGATAATATTTTATATTTTCACTGAATTACAAAATTATCTTTGTTTTACAAAAAAATTCAAAATTGATGGGTCTGACCATTTTCCAGACATAAAATTAAATTTTCCTGCTACAAGCAATACAGACCAAATTCCTGCAACAAACATAAACACATAACTAAAAATAATCATTCCATATATAGAAATGCCCATTATATAACTAATGAAACGTAGTATTTCTTTATGAACTCCATTTACGCCTTCTTGTAATGTTGCATTTTTTACTTGTACTAATTCGGTTGATGCAATTTCATAAATTTCAGATAGTTTATATATTTGGTCTAAGTTTGGAAATTCTAAGTCATGTTCCCATTTTTTTATCGTTTTTATTGTTACTGTACGCATATTAATTTTTCCTGCTAGTTCTTCTATCGTGTATCCTTTTTTACATCTTAAGTTATACAAATATGCTCCAAAATCATTTTCTATTAATTTTTCTTTAATTTTTTTCATTTATTATTCCTTACTATTAATATAATTTTATAGTCCACTTCCATGAAGTAATATATTTAATTTTTATAATATATGTATTAATTCTCCTACTATTTTACTAGGATTATTGGGTATATTTACTATTTCAAATTTAGATACCTTGTCCCCAAATGCAATTTCACAAACATCACCTACTTTTACTTCATAGCTAGGTTTTACAACTTTTCCATTAACACTAACCCTACCTTTATCTATAACTTCATTTGCAACAGTTCTTCTTTTTATAACTCTTGCTATTTTTAAAAATTTATCTAATCTCATAACACTTATCTCCCATTATTTATTCTATATATTTTTATATCACATTTTGGTATAATAGTAAACCTAAAAATAGCAGAAAAAGTATATATTTTACTTCTTCTGCTATTTTATTATCTACATCTTCTACAATTACAACTACAGCAATTATTATTTTGCGGATTTTGCGTTAAATTAAATGTATCTATATTGTTATTTGCGTTGCAACCACATCCACATCCTGTATTTTCATTGTCATCATTATCTTCTATAAAATTTTTAATTATCTTGGTTATAATAGCTGTTATAAATGCAAGTATTGTGTATACTACTGCAAATACTAAAAAGCTTGCATCAAATGCTGCAAATGCTACTATTAAGTATATTGCAAAAAATACTCCTGCTACTAAAAATGGACATTGTAATATTTTTTGAGCTGCTATTGCAAGTATTATTGTTGCTATTGGTAAAGCAAAAAATAATAGTAAAGTATTCATAATATTTCTCCTCTCTATGTATTATTTTTTATTACTTGTTTTAATGTTTTTTACTATATATTATGAATATTTTACTGTTTTTGTTACTACTTTTGTTTATAAGTTTATTATTTATTAGAGAATTACTTATTGTTCTTACATCAATTTATTTGTATTCTACATCTACCAAATATAACCCTTGTGGTGGTAATGTCTTTCCAGCTTTACTTCTTTCTTTTTTCTCTATTATAATAGGAATTTCTTCTGGTTGTATCTTTCCTAGACCTATTTCTACTAATGTTCCTGATATTATTCTTACCATATTATATAAAAAGCCATTTCCTGTTAGACATATTTTTATTCTGTCATTTTCTTCTTTTATTTCTCCTTTATATATTGTTCTTATACTACTTTTACTGCTTGTTCCGACTTGATTTAAATGCTTTAAAATCATGCTCTCCTTCAAAATATTTAATCCCTTTTTTCATTTTTTCTACATCTAATTTTTGCGGAATGTGATATTCTAAGTTCCTATATAACGCTGTTCCAACACTAGAATTGTTTATTATATACATATATGTTTTCTTTTTGCAACAATATCTTGCATGAAAATTTTCATCTACTTCTTCTGCTTTTTTTATTATAATACTTCTTTTTATTATAGAATTAATGGCAATTGCCAGTTTTTCTATTGGAATATTTGAATTTGTTTTAAAATTTGCAACTTGACAAATCGCATGAACTCCTGCATCTGTTCTTCCTGATGCATTTAGTTCTACTTCTTCTTTTGTTATTTCTTTTAATGCATTTTCAATTGTTCCTTGAATATTGGGCTTATTGGGTTGCTTTTGCCAGCCTCCCCATTCTTTCCCATCATATTCTATTGTAAGTTTTATATTTCTCATAGTGTCTCCTTTTAAAAATGAACATTATTAACTTTAATGTTCATTTTTACTTTTTTAATTAAATATATCTTTTTACTTAAATATGTCTTTTTACTTAAATGTAAAATATATATTCACATTTATTTCTAATTCATTTTCAATTTTCTAATAGCTATTACACTTTTTCTTATCTTTCTTCTTTCTTATCTTTCTTTATACCAAAGTTAATATTTTTTAATCTATCTATTTTATTGTTTTTTTGCTCTCCAAAACGTTTAGTTATAACATTTTTAATAAGTATTTTCTTCATAGTATCTTCTTTTACATCTGCAATTAGTGTTCCATCTTTTGCAATTGATATTTTTCCAGTTTCTTCTGAAACAACTATTGCAATCGCATCTGATTCTTTCGATATTCCAATTGCTGCTCTATGTCTTGTTCCTAATTCTTTTGCAATATCTGTATCTGATGCTAATGGTAGCATGCAGGCTGCTGCTGCAATTTTATTGTTTGATATTATTACTGCTCCATCATGAAGTGGTGTATTTGGTACAAATATATTTACTAATAATTGTGGCGATACTTCAGATGAAATCCCTATTCCTGTTAATATAATGTCTTTAATTTGTATGTCTCTTTCTATTACTATTAATGCTCCTGTTTTTGTTTTAGAAAGTTCTGTTGCTGCAATAATAATTTTATATATGTCTTCTTTTGTCCTTGTTTCTAAATCTTTATCTATTCCGAAAAATCTTGTTAACTTATTTGTTCCTAGTTGTTCTAATGCACGTCTAAGTTCTGGTTGAAAAATTACAATAAGTGCAAATACTCCCCAGGTCATTACTATACTTAGTAAAAAATTTAAAATTCTTAGTTGCAAAATATAGCTTAATACATTTGCAATTATTAAGAAAAAAATACCTTTTAATAATTGCCATGCTCTTGAATTTTTCGCAAATTTAACTATTGTTACTGCTAAAAATATTACAATAACAATATCTACTACTAATATTAATAAACTCATTGGATTACTTGAAAATGCATTTAAGTAGCCTAATATAATATCATTATAAAATTTTTGCATAGTAGTTCCAAAATTTTCTATCATCATTTTTCACTTTCTTTCAAAAATAATTTTCATTTTCTTCCTGCTTTACAAAAACAACATAATCACTTAAAGCTTCTACTTTAAACTATATTTTTAATTTCTTTAAAACTATATTATTTTAAAATACACCTAAAATTTATTTCTTCACTGTTTTAATATTATCTCATTGTAACTAAGTAATATATTAAAGTACCTGCAACTGCAAGCACCATAAGTCCTGCTAAAATCGCTGCCATTATTTTTACAAATATTTGTGATTTATCTTTTTTATTACTCATTTGTAATACCCTCCTAAAAAATATATGTATTTATTATACCACACTTATTCTTTTTTTCAACAATTATTTTTATGTTTTGCTATTCTATTTTATTCACTTTTTTGTCGAATTTTCATATTATATACTATAGCACTGTGCTAAATTATATAAAGGAAGGTAGATTTTTATGGATTTTGAAAAACCATGTTGTCCAGTTGTTGAAGTAGATGGAGCTATTGCTTGTGGTAAACAATTTGACCTTGATATTACTTTACCATGTGATAATAGAAATGTTATTTATGGTGTTATAAGAGACTGTTACAAAGAACCAGTTAAAGATGCTGTTGTTAAATTAATAGAAGTAGTTTGTGAATGTGGTAAAGAGGAAAGACGTCCTGTTTCTCATACTTTTACAGATGAAGATGGAGAATTCGTTTTTGGTCCTCTTTGTCCAGATAAAAAATATGAAATAAATTTCTGGGTTGACCAAGTAAAACATGTAAAATTATGTGCTAAATGTGGTCATGAAGGAAAATGCCTAAAAGGTACAAAAATGGATAAATGTGATTATGTAGTTTGTGATAAGCATCACAAACCAGATTGCAAGCCTGAGCATAAACCTGAGTGTAAATGTGATTGTGATTGTGAAAACTGCAAATAGTTAAAACAAAAAGGGATTTATTTAGCATACTTGCTAAATAATCCCTTACATACATAAATTTCTAAATAATACCCATTTTTTTAATGAATTGTTTTCCTTTTTTTATCATTTTATTTTTTTTCATAGAATTTCTCTCATTATACATCATAGCTACTCCTGCTGAAATTAATGTTCCCATTACCATTCCTTTTACAAATTTCATCTAAAAAACCTCCTTATTTACTATTTTAGTAATTTTTATTACTTATTCTTTATTTATTATGTGTTTTTTTATCAAATATATACTTTTTTGTTAATGAATATATTTCCCATATAGCAATTAAACCTAAAAATATTCCAAAATATCTTCTTAAGCTTGTTACATCTGTTTTTCCAGAATATATTGCTCCTATTATTGCTCCTATTATTCCAGAAATCCCTATTGGTATTGCTACTTTAAAATCTATATTTTTCTCTTTTATGTTTGTAATAATTGCAATAATTGAAGTTGGTATAAAAAATACTAGATTTGTTGCTTGTGCTATATGTTGTTCTACCCCCATAAACATTGAAAGGCATAATATTAGTATTGTTCCTCCTCCCATACCCATACCGGCTTACAAATCCTGAAATTGTTCCTATAATTATTTCAAACACTTAAACCCTCCATTATTTTAACATCTAACAATAATTAAAAAATTAT
>CATKFT010000102.1 GCA_949747745.1 uncultured Clostridia bacterium | reverse complement strand
ATATTGCAAAAGAGAGAAGTTAGGAACTTTACTGAAAAAAACGAATATTTTAAATCTCAAAAGTTTGTATATGAGTGTAAAGAAATTTTCCTAAAAGATTTCTTAAAAATTGAGTGGTCTTTGGAATCTGAAAAAAGAAATAAGGAACTTTCTGAAAAACATATAGGTAAAAACAACCCTAAAGAAAGTTATATAAAACAGAACAATCATCTAAAATCAATAGTTAAAAATGTTTGCAATGCTAGTGATTTTGTTATAAATGCAGAAAAAGGAAGATCTTTAAAAGAATTGAAAACTGGTTATAATATAAAAAATTTTTCGGTTAAAAATTATGAAGAAAACGAAAACAAAGTTTATAGTTTTGTAGAAGAAATGCAGTCATTATATAAAACTAGAGTTAAAAACGAAGTAAAAGCACATAATGTTGTAAATAACGATTTAAGTATGCTGAAGAAAGAGGAATATATTTTTGAGCCTGTGCAAAATCAAATCTTAAACGATTATGAGCCACAAGTTAATACTAGAAGTAAACCAAAAGTAATTGATTTTATAAAAAACAAATTAAAAGATATGATAAAAAGAATTGAAAAACTTGTTAATATACAAGATTTACTTTATATAGAGTCAAAAAACAAAATAGAAATTTATCAAGATAAAAGAAATAACAACTTGTATATAGAAGATTCTAACCATATCAAAGAAAAAAAGCAAAGAGATGATTACGAACCAGAAATATAAAAAGAGTAGATTATTTCTACCCTTTTTTTGTATTGTTAAACAATACCGTCGACCATTGAGCCGTTCAGAGTCGCTCCCCAGCGTTGCTCCTTATCCTCTCTTTGGTGTTGTTATTATATATCATAGATAAGTAGTTGTCAAACATAGTTTATTCGCTCCAGAATGCCCTTAAATTGATTTTTTTTATAAAAGTAGTATAGTTTGTTGTTTAAAACAAAAAAATGTCAAAATACATTGACAATTCTTTTTTGTAATTATATAATGACATCAACATTGAAAAGAGAATAAAAAAATAATGCCTTGCTTTCACGGAGCAAGACATATCTTGTAAGACTTATGGATATAAGCAAACAAAATAAGTCTTACCTTATACAACAATTATAAGTCATTTCAGTAAGATATGTCAAGGGTTTATAAAAGAAAATTTTTATGAATCGCCATTGCAAGAGATAGAGCAAGAGGCGATTTTTTTGTTCCTCTACAGAAGAAATAGGAGGACAAGCACTAATGAATGAAGAAATAAACAAAACATACAATTCTTTACCAGAAGAAGAAAAAGAACAATTAAATCTCTTTGAGAAAAAGGGAATAACAGAAATTAAACAAAAGGTAGATCAGCAAACAGGAGAAATTTTATCTACAGAAACAAACTATAATTCCGAAACAAAAAGAAAAAAAGGAACTTTCTATGTTGGGAATCCAGAAGAACTTGCTAGACTTTGTTCATTAAATAAAAAGAATAGAGCAATAAGTAAAATGCTTACATATATTATAAATACAGTAAATTGGAATAATGAATTTAGTTTTGATAAAAAATTTATTGAAAGTTATAGTTTAAGCACAAAATTTTATCAAGATAGAAGATTTTTGATAGAAAATAAATACATATTTCAAAAACCAAACAAAAAAAATGTATTTACATTAAATGTAGATTTGTTTAGTAGGGGAAATGCTTATACAACAAGTCAATTATATGAAGAACAATTTGGAGAAGAATTAAGCCAAGATAGTAAAATAGAATTAGCAAAGATAAAAAAGAAAGCAACAAAACTATCAAAAGAAGATATAAAAAAATTGATAGAAGATTTAAAAAATATGTTATAAAAATTAGTACCGCAAAGTGTATGTAAAAGTGACCGCAAAGTGTATGTAGTCAAAAACCCGCAAACACTATAAATATCAATAAAAATTAGCATTTTTGATTTTTTTTACTCTATATCTATAATATAATATCTACCAAAGGGGCTTTGCCCCTCTTTTTTTTATCTACTTTTTATATTTTTTAAAACACCCCAGGGGTTTATTACGATTCACTCTGGTATTATACTATTTCTTTTCTTCCATATTTTCTAAAGCATAGTTCATAGCATTTATAACTAAACCATTAAAAGAATAACCAGTTTCTTTAGATATTTTTTTGTATTTATTGTATATCTCTTCTGGAAATCTTATATTCATTGCTATATCGTTTCTGCTTGTTTTATATATTTTGTCTACTTTAAACATACTTATTCCCTCCTTAAAGAAGAATAACAAAAATAATCGCTACAAAATAGTTGCACGGTGTTGCTATTTTCCAGAAATTAGGTTATAATATCTGTATACAAAAAATGGCAACACTTATATATAAGAAAAGATCATATTTTATCTATGATCTAATGCGAATTGTATGCAATTAGTAATAAATGTATTTACACTTACATTCATATCTTGTGCTACTGTGAAAATTTCTTCAGCCATTTCATCAGTAGTCCTTATTACTATTCTTCTATTTGCATTTTTAGGTTTTTTTATTTCAAATTTGTCCATAATAGTTGCTCCTTTGTTTTGTCTTTTTTTGACACTATTATGATAACCAAAAAAAGCTATATATAATATTGACAGTTTTTGTATACAAAATATGTTGCCAAAGACAAAGAAAGGAGGTATACTATTGGAAGATTTGTTTGAAGATATTGAAATGATTATCTCTGAACGAATGGGCCAACCAATAAAAAAACTAGAATTAAACGAAGAATATAAACGAAGTAATAAAAAATTTGATGATAAATTTGAAGAGATGTACCAAGAAATAGACAAAAAAATGGGAAATAACCGAAAACGCGAATTTGAAGATTTAATGTTTGAATGTCGCACAATAGAAGAATATAAGCAAAACTTATATTTTTTAGTAGGTTTTTTGGATGGTATTAAGTTCTTTAATATGTTACACAAGATAGTGTAATATATTGCTTTTCATACATATTAGTAAGTGCAATTCTCCTATTTTTTGTTGTAATAAAGAGATTTTTAAAACTGTCTTTCACTTTGCACTTACAAAATACGTGTGTTTCTAAAGTCAAGATATATTTATTTATCTTGACTTTTAGTTTTTATTTTTTACTAGGAGGAAAATATGGAAGAAAAAGAGGATCTTTCTTTATTAGTACATAATTATTTAAAATCAATAAGAGCAAAAGAGATTCCAGAAAATAAAATTAAAGAATTTCTTAATTTCGTTGATAAATTAAAAATAGGTACTGATATACAGAGAAAAAGGTTTTTTATGTTTTTTGATGTTAAAGAAAATCAAAAATTGGAAACATATACAAGTATTAGCAAAAAAGAAAAATGCACTTGTAATGCTATAAGGGGTAGTGTGAATAGAATTAGAAGTCATTTAGTTTGGTTAAAAGATGAAGAAAGAAATGATTTAATAAAAATTATAAAAAATAGTGATATTTAAAATTTTGTTGAAAAAAGTATAGTTTTATAGTATATTTATATAGTCCGTTAGGACAAATCCCTTTAAGAGAGGGGGTGTTTCGTTGTGACAGGATACACATTGGTATTTATATTACTTCAAGAAATCGAAAGATTGAAAGAAGAATTAAAAAAATACCAAAGCAACGAGAGTAAAAACTAATTGAGTTTAGTTCAGAGTAGTTCTCCCTACTCTGTTTTTTTATTTTTTTGCAAAAAAAAGAGATATGCGTTTCTCCCCACATATCTGGAGCTTCATTGCCAGGATACACTCAACAATTAAGCTAATAGTATTATAACACCATTTTTATTATATGTCAAATACTAAAATTTAATACATTATTTATTTAATAATCTAGCAAAAAAACCTCTGTTTTTTATTCTTTCTAGTTCTTGTTGCAATTTATATTTTTCTTCTTCCAGTTTATGATTTTGTTTAATATAATTACTATTTGTTGCTTGTAATGTAGCTTTTTCATTTATTAGATTTTCTTTTGCTGCTTTTTCTTCGTTATACATAGTTTCAAACTTTGAAGATATTTGTTTATATTCACTTAATGTTGCTTTTAATGTTTCATTTTCTTGAATCAATGAAAACATTTTTGGATTTTCTCTTACTTCTTCTACTATCTTTTTTTGATAGTTTTGTTTTAATATATCATAAGCTTGTTGATTATAAACAAACTTTGTTTGTTTTCCTTCATAAATTTGTTCTGAAAACTGGTCTAATTCAAATTTGTTTTTTACATTATACCAAGATCCCTTTTTTATTCCAAAAATCTTCATTAAATCAAAACTTGTATATTTAGTTTCGTTCATTATTGCTTGTCCTTTCTAGCTTTAGTATATATTAGCACATACTAAAAAGCATACTAATTATATTTATATTAGTACCCATTTTAGCACATAAAGAATATAAATGCAATACCAGAGTGAATCGTAATAAACCCATCTCCAGAGAGTGGCTTTTAAACCAAACGGAATTGCTAATTTTATATTAGCAATGTAGTGCGGTAGCTCTAGGGTAGAAAAGGTTTACACCTTTTCGTAGGGGCGAGATAGCCCCTGCAATACCTATTTTTTTAAATAGGTATTGTTGAGCATAGTTATTATATAAATATGCGATAGGGGTTTGGGGTGTACCCCCAACGAAAAATCCATAGTGCATTTGTGTAGCAAATGTTCTATGGGTGATTTTTCGCTACTTTACAAAAGTAGCAAAGTCTGGTAGAATATTTTAAGTAAATTTTGTAAAGGAAGTGAGTTGTATGAGTGGGTATTTGAGCAGTAGAAAGTTGACTAATGTTAAAGGAAGAATAAATTATATAAATAATGGTAAGAAACAAGAAAATATAATTGATTATCATAATACAACTGATATTAACTTCTGGATAATGTTAGCAAAAGAAAGTCAACAAAGACATAAAGAAGTAAGTGCTGGAGGAAAATGTTGTGAAAGTAGAGAACTAATAATAGGAATACCACAAGATTCTCGTGTTACAGCAAAAGAAATTTGCGATACTTTTAAAGAAAAATATAAAGTAGAGTGTACTTGTGCTATACATCAAAATAATAAAAAGGGAGTTGTAAACAGACATTGTCATTTGATTTTTAGTGAAAGACAAAAGTTAAATGAACCAGAAGTAATAGAAGAAAGAAAAGCAGCTAGAACTTATTACTATAATGAAAAAGGACAAAAATGTAAAAAAGCTGATGCAGTAAAAATAGTAAAAAAAGGAACGATATTACAAAAAGGTGGAATTAGAAACTTTACTGATAAGAACGAATTTTTTAAATCACAAAAGTTTGTATATGAGTGTAAAGAGATTTTTTTAAAAGATATGTTAAAGATTGAGTGGTCTTTAGAAAGTGAAAAGAGAAATAAGGAACTTTCTGAAAAACACATAGGAAAAAACAACCCTAAAGAAAGTTATATAAAGAAAAATAATCATTTGAAATCAATAGTTAAAAATGTTTGCAATGCTAGTGATTTTGTAATAAACGAAGAAAAAGGAACTTGCTTAAAAGAATTGAAAAAAGGTTATGATATAGAAAATTTTTCTGTTAGAAATTACGAAGAAAACGAAAATAAAGTTTATAGCTTTGTAGAGGAAATGCAGTCATTATATAAGACTAGAGTAAAAAATGAAGTAAAAGCACATAATGTTGTTAATAATGATTTGAATATGCTGAAGAAAGAAGAATATATTTTTGATCCTATTCAAAATCAAATTTTAAATGATTATGAATCACAAACTAATACTAGGAACAAACCAAAAGTAATTGATTTTATAAAAAGTAAGTTAAAAGATATGGTAAATAGAATAGAAAAACTTATTGGACTACAAGATTTACTTTATATAGATCCAAAAAATAAAATAGAAATATATCAAGATAAAAGAAACAATAATTTATATATAGAAGATTCTAATTATATCAAAGAACAAAAGCAACGAGATGATTATGATTTAGAAATATAAAAAGAAGAGTAGATTATATCTACCCTTTTTTGTATTGTTAAACAATACCGTCGACCATTGAGCCGTTCAGAGTCGCACCCCTGCGTTGCTCCTTATCCTCTCTTTGGTATTGTTATTATATATTATAGATAACTACTTGTCAAATATATCTTATTTGCTCCAGAATGTCCTTAAATTGATTTTTTTATAAAAATAGTATAATTTATCGTTTAAAACAAAAAAATGTCAAAATACATTGACAATTCTTTTTCGTAATTATATAATCACATCAGAAAAAAGAGATAAAAAAATAAAGCCTCAGCTATTCGCGGTAGCTTCGGCATATCTGAAAGGCATAACACTTTCAAATTGCCTTTCGCTAGTATTATTATAATGCAAAGCGACAGATGTGTCAACCATTTTGAAAAGAAATTTTTAAAATACTACCTTGCAGAGGGTAGTATTTTTTGTATCTCCTAACAAAAGGAGGTTTAAAATGCGAAAGAATGAAACGAGCTACAAAAGTGAAAATGTAACAATGATAAATAGTTCTGGAGAAATAATATCTGAAGGAACATTGAATTTTAAAGAAACAAAGAAGAATGGAAGAGAAAAAGGATTTTTTTCAATATATAATGATGAATTTGAAAAAATTGAAAATTTATCTAATAAAGAATTTACACTGTTAAAATATTGTATAATCAATAGAAATCAAAGAACAAATTTAATAAATTTAGGAAAAAAGAACATTTTAAAAAACTTAAAAATGCAAAGGCAAAATTTTTGGACTTATAAAAATAAACTTATAAAGGAAAATTTTATAATAGAAACTGATACAAAAAATCAATACTTAATAAATCCTCGTTTCTGTTGTTCTGCTGATTCAGATACATATATGAAGT
>CATKFT010000101.1 GCA_949747745.1 uncultured Clostridia bacterium | reverse complement strand
CAAAAGAAATGCCTTTATTTTACACTAAAATAAAAAGTTATGAAATAACAGAAGACGAAAAATTAAACTTCATTTTAGATTATGATAATGTAATTCAATTTGAAAATGGAAAAAAACAAAATAAATTACAAGTTACATATGGAAAAGTAAATAATGGAGTTGCTGAAAATAAAAGTATAGAAACATTAATTGCAGAGATAGAAGCAAATCCAGATGGAGACTTTACATTAACACAAGATTATGATGCATCTTATTTGCAAACAACAGAAAACTCAATTATTAAATCTGAATTTAGAGGTACATTAAATGGAAATGGACACAAAATTCATAATTTAAACAAACCATTATTTGATACATTAGAAAGTGCAACAATTCAAAATCTTATATTAGAGAAAGTAAATTTACATGAGGCAACAAGTAAAGGAAGTATAGCAAATACTGCTACAAATACTAATATAAAAAATGTTCATATTAGAAATTTAAATTTAGTAACTAAAGCAAATGAAACAGGTGGACTTATTGGTATGTTAACGGCTGGAACTATTGAAGAGTGTAGTGTAACAAACTATAATGTAACTACATCTGGACATATAAGAATTGGTGGTATTGTTGGATACATGGACGGTGGAACAATTAAGAATTGCTATGTACAAGGTGAAATGAATTCAACACAAAGTAAAGATGGTAATGGAATAGGTGGTATTTTAGGTCATGCATTAGCAACACCAATTACAATTGAAAACTGTATTACTAAAATAAATTATGTATGGACTGGTGGAGGACGTAGACTTAATGGTGCTATAATAGGACTACCATCAAATACAGCAACTGTTTTAAACAATAATGTAAGTTTATCAACAGGTACAGGGATTTATAAAGTATGTGGAGCAGCTATTAGCAGAACTTCTATTAACAATTATGAATTAGAAGAATCTGGACTAACATCAAATGCTACAGGAGAAATAGTAAAAACTATAGCAAAAAATAATATTTCAAAAGAGTTCTTTAAAGAAAGTGTAAATTTTGATGAAAGTATTTGGGATTTAGAAGGTGCTTCTTATGAAAATTTACCAAGATTAAAGGGAAATAAACAACAAGATGAAGAAGAAAACAATGAAGAGGAAGTAAACAACAATTTATATATTCCAGAATATGACAGAATAAAACACACACCAGGATTTAATACAGAAAAATTAATAGCATATCATAATATACAAAAATTAATGCCATATTATGATTCAAAATATCTTGTGTTAGATAGTGCTAATATATCAAATACACATATATTAAATACAAAAACAATAAAACATATACTACCATTTGCAAATAATAAACTTGTAACATATCTAACATCAAAGGATTATGAAAGAATAACAAGCATAAAAGTTGTATTTACTGATAATACTATAGAAGAATATAATGTAAACTTTGAAAAAATTATGGGAAGTATTGCTATATATAAAATGCCAGAGTTAAACTTAAATTATGCATTTGGAAATTATATTTTAAATGAAGATTCAGAAGTTATTACTAAATTAGCTGATTATATAAAATCACTAGACTATGCTACAGTATTAGAACCACTTACTGAAGCAGCAGATAGTAGATTACATAGAGATAATTACAATAATGTGATTAAAAATATGGCAGAAGAGATTGCACTTAAAATTTTACAAAATGATGAAAATAGTGTACTTATGATAAATAATGAAATACTAAACAAAAAAATAGAGCAAGAATTGATTGGAACAGAAAAAATAAATAAAATTATATATGCGTATAATTATTATGATCGTTGGTATGGATTTGAAATAGGTGGTGCAAAAGTATCTGATATTATACTATTTGAAGGTAAAATGTATTCAGATACAATGACATTTAATAATGTAGTAAAAGAAGTACTTGTAGGAAACTTAAATTCAGGAAATACAGATCAATTCTATAATAATAATCTAAAGAAATATACAGGTAGTTCGTCAATTGGATATTTCCTAGATGGTGTAATTACTAATATTGGTGGATATGAAAATGTAGATGACTGGTTTACTGAATATTTTGGAGCTAGAAATATATTAGCTGAAGTTTCAGTAGATCATATACCTGAAGTATCATACCGTGGTTGGTATCAACTTAAGAAAAATTCGAAAATGGTACTTCCAGTTATCACTTTACCAAATGATTGTGCTTATATGATTTCTGGACCTGCTCATTTACAATTTGGACCTTCTCAGTTATATCATAAAGATACTAATACGGATGCTGGAAGAACAGCGGTTAAAAATATTGTTAATAATCATGTTAAACTTGTAAAAAGTCATTTTAGTACTTTAGCAGATTCATTTGACTATGAAAAATGGAATAGATATTGTATTATGGTTTATGATTGTACAAAAATAATTACTAGTTATAAAACTTCTTATTTTCCTGGTACAAATATTGTAATAGGAACAAGCCCAGTTTATACACAAGGAAAAGTTGGTCTAGAATATCCATTTTTTAAAAACTTTAGTGAAGTTTTTGGATTATGGCAACCTGCTGGTAGTTCAGCAGGAGTTGGTAATACTGCTGGATTCCTATGGTTCCAGGCAACACCTGGACTTACTAACTTTGATACTTGGACACACGAATTTGAACATGCTTTATATGACAAAATAATGTTACATCAACGTGGATGTAGACTACAACTCGAAACACTTACAGAAGGTAATGTTGAACAACGTGTTAATTGGAGTGAAAATAATCTTGTACAAGATGTTGGACCATATTACTTTAATACATCATTCAATTTGAATAAAGAGGGTAATGCTACACAAAACTTAACACCTGAGAGAATTAATACAAAAGAAAAATTAGAAAATTATTATAAAGGACAACAAAATGCACTTGATTTGCTTGACTATATTGAAGGAAAAGCATTTATAAAATTAACACCAGAACAACAATCAAAAATTGCTACAAGAATGAATATATCTGCTGGTTGGTCTTCTTGGGGAGGCATTACAGCACAACAGGCAACAGCTATGAAATTAACATCCTTAGAAGCTTTATATGATAATAGAATTGTGCTAAGACCAAATAATGCTTGGGGAGCAAGTGTAAGAGGATTGAGTGTTATCAATGGTCTTGGAAGCAATGATTATGGATATGAATCTGTATGGGTAAACCGTTGGTTTATTGGACATTTAGACGGTGGTTATGCCGATGCATTCTCTACCAAACGTAATTTCTTTGAGATGCTAGGTTATGCTGGAGTAGAGGGATATGTTACTTATGGTAGCAAAGCATCTGCCAATGACTTAGATGCTATTAAGAAAATTACAAAAATGGTAACTGGTACAGAAATGGATTGGAAACAATACAAGATGAGTCGATATGAAACAGTAGAACAAAATATTAATAACAATAAGTACATTGATGTTGATTATATGATTGAACGATTTACAGAAGCCTTGATAAATGACGCTAACAAAGGAGATAGAAATATTTCGCAAAGAACCAATCTTAGAAAGATTTATTATCATTACTTAAAGAGTGCTACGAATGATTTTGTGGCTGATCCACTAGGAACCAATGTTAGAGTAACACATATTAGGACAGCAGAAGAATTAGTAGAAAAAATGAATCAAGAGCCTTATGGCTACTATGTATTAGATAATGACATTGATTTCTCAGGAAT
>CATKFT010000100.1 GCA_949747745.1 uncultured Clostridia bacterium | reverse complement strand
TTTATTATTTTTATATATTGTTCTAAGCTTTGTTTGTTTAACATACCTGTATATGATTTTACAATTTCTCCATTTTTGTTTATAAATAAAGTTTGTGGAATTGAATATATTCTATAAGCTGTTCCAGCACTATTTTTTGTGTCAAAATATACCGGAAATTTATAATTGTTCTTGTTTACATATTCTTTTACACTATCTGTTGTATCATTATATCCATCTGTTAAATTTACCATAAAAAATTCTACATCTTTATTGTATTTTTTATATGCTTCATCAAATTCTGCAAGTTCTTCCTTACATGGTCCACACCAAGTTGCCCAAAAATTTACTACTATTGGTTTTCCAAAGTAATCTGATAATTTGATTTCTTTGTTTTCTATATTAAGTACTTGAAAATCTTTTGCTTTACTTTTATTTTCTTCTTTATTTTCTATTTTTGTTGGTTCTGGTAAGTATTTTTTTGTTAAGTCTTTATATCCGATTATTGCAAGTATTATCATTATTACAAAAATTATTAAGTATATTATGATTTTTGAATATTTTTTCATATATATTCCCACTCCTCTTTTATAATGATATAAGATAATTTTAAAATTTAATATTATTTATTATAATTTATACAAATGAATATAATAGTTTATTCATTATTCCTAATGTTACTAATATTCCTATTATTATTAAAAATATGCCACATATGTTGTTAATTATTTTGTAATGTTTTTTTATAAAATCAAATACAGAGTTTAACTTTTTTATTAATACTGCTGATGCAATTATTGGTATTCCTAACCCTAGTGAATATACAAATAGTAGTGATATTCCTTTTAATACTGTTCCAGATGCTCCTGCCATCATTAGGGCTGATCCTAAAAATGCACCTACACATGGTGTTAGGTTTATTGAAAAAATTATTCCAAATAGAAATGCAGAAAATATTCCTGTAATTTGTGTTTTGTTTGTCCCTTTTCCTTTAAAAAATGGTATGTTTATAAATTCTAAATAGTTTAGCCCAAATATTATTACTATTATTCCGCATATTATATTAACAATGTTTTGATGTTCTTTTAATATAGCTCCTATTGTTCCTGCAAATATTCCTAATATGCAGAATATTAATGTAAACCCTATTACAAATGCTATAGAATTTATTACTGTATTGTTCTTTTTATTTGCATCTCCTGCAAAATACATTACATAAATTGGAATCATTGGTAACATGCATGGTGATATGAAAGATATTAGCCCTTCTAAAAATGTTATAAGATAAACCATTTAGATTTCCTCCTCTTTTTATTATTTACAAATCTTAGTATATCATACACAGTATAAAAATAACATATTTATATAAAAAAGTTAGAGAAATTATTACAGACTAATAGTATAAAAGAGCTCGTAATATGATTAATTTTTCCTGTAAAGAAGCCGACTTAAATGTCGGCTTCTTTACATATTTTTTTCTATTTTTGTTCTCCGCATATTTTCTTGTTTTTCATCTATTGCTTCTTTTTGTGCTTTACTTATTTCTTTCCAACGTTTTGCCATATATGCTTCTTTTTTTAAGTCTTTTATATCTTTATATTTTCTTGTTAAACTTTGGTATTGTTCTTCAGTTATTTCCCCTGTATCTTGTAATGTTTGTATGAATTCACGGTCATTTAAAGTTGATATATATTTTGTTGCAACCTGTAATGCTAATCTTTCTTCCATATTTATATAATTTTCATTCTGTTTACCATTTTGTATATTAAAATATACTTTTCTTGCATCGCTATCTTCTTGCTCTTTTGAGTATCCTATTAGTTTTCCTTGTGCTAATAACTGTTCATAATATTTTATATATCCCTTTATTCTTGCATCTTTTAAATTGTATTTTACTCCTAGTTCTTCTTCTGAAATATATTGTTTTCTCTCTAACACACATTCTCTTGCAATTTCTAGCTCCTTATATATTGATTCTTGTGTAGCTTCTTTCACAATTTCTACTGATAATTCATAATCTTTTTCATTTGTATTACATATATATCCGTATAAATTTTTCATCTGGTGTTCCTTTATATTTTGAAAGCTCTTGATTTATATCCATATCTTTATTTGCATTTTTTAGTCTTTCTAGTATTCCTTTTTCTAATATTATGTCTTTATATCTATTCATTAAATTTCTAATTGCTTTTGGATATGTTTTTTGGTCTTCTTCTAATACTACATAGTTTACAATTTTTTCATTGTTTAATGTTCGTAACTCGTTCATTAATTGCATAGCTTCTTTTGACATTGTTATTTTTTGTTTTGTACTATTTTTTATAACATCATTTATTAGTATTTCTTTTATTCTTTCTGCAATTTTTCCAAATTTACCTTTTATATTTGCTTCCTCTATTTCTTCATCTGTAATTCCAATTTTAGCTAAAATCTTTTTATAATCTTCATCTATTGTTGTAACTATATTTCCATTTTCATCTCTTATCATTTTTTCTCTTAATCCATCTAACATGTCAAGTGCTATATATGATATTTGGTCTGCAAGCCTCATTAAACATGCTTCTGGTGTTGCTGGTTCAATTTTTTTGTCATATCCTTTTTTTGTATAACAATATGTCATTTCTTTTGTAAATTCTTCTTCTTGTTTTGTTATTTGTGGTATATATTCTTTTTCTGGCTTTTCTCCATTATGTGCATTAATCCCATCCATTATTAACCAAAAACTTTTTCTTATTTTATTTAGTTTTTTATCACTTATTTTTGGATTATGTACTTTTATTTTTTCTATTATTTCATCATAAATTTGGTTTGTGTATATTAATTCTCTTGCTCCTATTGTATTATGACAGTAATATCCAATTCCATAGTCTTCTAATATATTTGATATCCACCATTCCCCACTATGTCCTAAAAATGTGTGCCCTATGTCATGGTGTTTTCCCATTATTTTTACAATTTCTTCATTTAGTCCTAACCCTTTTGCAATTTGTGCTACTATTTTTTCTAAGTCTTCTTGATGTATTTTTCTATTTGTTGTTTCTTCATCCGATTTTCTAAGTCCTTTTACCATCATTGTTTCATTACAACTTTTTTTGTTGTATTTTGTTAATACCATGTCTATTTCATTACTGTATATTCCTAATCTTTTTAGTTCTATTTGTCTTTTTAAGTATCCACTTTTATCTTGTAGCTTTTTTACTTTTTCTATTATATAACCTTTTATTTGTTTCATTTGATATTTTCCTTCCTACACTGCTATTTTCAACATATTTTCATTTTATCACTTTTATGTAAATTTGTAAACTCTTTTTTTGATTTTTTCTCCTTTTTTAAATTTAAACTTTTTCATTTGCTAGTCAGTTACTAGATAATTGTTTTTTGTACTAAACTTCTTAGAAAAAACTAAATATAAATAT
>CATKFT010000099.1 GCA_949747745.1 uncultured Clostridia bacterium | reverse complement strand
ACTATTATACAAGTTTCAACAATGGTTTTATAGAAAGTATGAACAATGTTATTAAACTGGTTAAAAGAAATGCACATGGATTTAGATACTTTGACAACCTAAGAAAGAGAATCATTCTTCATTTAGGTTATAGTTATACTTTTACCTTTAAAGAATGTAAAAAAGAATAGCTATCTCTCGATAACTATCCCTTAATCCTCCACTCTTGACATGGAGCCATAATAATAAATATCTCTACTTACTATTACCTATATTCTTCTATTATTTATACATTTGTTTCAACTCTTCAAAAGTAATTTCAATGCCACATTGTTTAAGCAAATTTTTTCTTTGTTCAAAAAGCCTTCTTAATAATACATATCTATCTCTTCCATAATGGATTAAATTATGACAATCACTACATAATGAAACTATATTTTCTTCTATATCTAGAGAAAAATCAAATTGATCTGAAAAAGACATTGGTATTAAATGATGAGGTTCTGTATATTTAACATCTAAATTCTTTCTAATAAAGGACTCATGTAAAATATCATATTCACATTGGAATTTTGCTTTTTTTAGTGCATTTATTCCTATAAGTTTATTTCTCTTATAAATTATAGTTCCATATTTCATAATTGATTTTGTCTTCTTTCTAGGTTTTAATTTATACTCAATTTTTTTATTAAACTTTATATCTTTTTTTCCAATAGAGTTGAAGGTTAAATCATATTTTCTTTCTTCAATTTCAAATTCTTTTTCCTGTTCTAAAGAATGTACTAATTCTTTTCTTCTTGTATGGAGTTTTAATGGAAATACATATACTTTTCTATCATTTCCATTTTTATCTAGTTGAATAGATATTTTGGGTTCATCTTCTAAATCACATAAACCTCGATAAACATATTTATTAGGACTGTCTTTTTCAAAGAAAAATAACTCTTTATTATTATATAAAACATCTCTTAATGTTTTATTTCTACCATTTAGCTTTTGATCTCCTATTTGACCTACACCAGTATAATTAATTCTATATCCATCATCATTCCATGTATCTTGATACTCTCCATTATCATTCTTTAAAACAATAACAATATAATTATGATCTTTTGATGTTCTAATTCCTTGTTGCATATCCACACCAAATATATCATGTATCTTTTGATTACTTATCATTTCGCCTATTTCTAAACCTGGA
The DNA here is from genome assembly GCA_949747745.1 of uncultured Clostridia bacterium. Next base: position 3,691 of record CATKFT010000099.1, on the reverse strand, counting down.
TCAAATCCCATAATAACTCCTCTATTCAACATTTCACTATTCATAAATTTATATGTTAATTTTTCTTTACTTTTTTATTACTTTAAAAACAATTTAACTATTATAAACACTCACAAACTCTATTTTATTTTTTTCTAACAATTCTTCTACCTTTTCTTTACCAAATAATTTAAATAAATTTTTAACATAAGTTTGTTTTGCCTTTTCATCATAGTAATAAAAAGTACTTGTCGCATTTGGATATCCATCTATTAAATCTTTTAAAATTGATTCATCAGTTATATCTAATGAATGACCAAAGAAAATAAAAGAAATTTTACCTGAAGTAGGAATCAGTTTCTTATAATGAAATAGATTTCCATTTAAGATTCTCTTATATTCTTTTTTAAAAGAAAGAAAATGAGTATCTATTGTTTCTAATTTATCATATTTGTCACTATTAATCCCCAAAACTATATTATTATTTCCAGCATGTCCATGTATATATTCCATAGATTCATTTCCTAAACCCTTATAAATATTCCTATATGTATCAGTATAATTAAAAGTAATCAAAGCTTCCACATTTTTAAATATACTTGAACTCACTGTACCATCTACAGATATTTTGTTAATAAATTCTATAATATAAAGTTCAAATAATTTAGAAAAATCAGCAAGTTCATTAGTTAAAAAATCAGTTATAAGAGATTTATTAATTGACACAATATAACCTGTTCCATTTGAAAAACGCTTTTTACAATAATCTTTGGATATTCTAATTTCTTCTCTTTCTATATGTTTTTTATCTTTCTCTATTGTAAAAAAATCAAATTCATTTAATACAATACGTAAAGAGATTGATAATTGTCTAGTTTGAATAATTATTTTGTCAGTTTGTATACTCCTTTCATCTATTTGAGTAAATAATGTAAAAAAATCTTGAAATTCTTCTAAAACATGTCTAATTTCTTTTTCAAAATCAATCCATGCCATCTCTGTATCTTTCATACATGAATTAAAATAATTAAACCAATAATTTTTCTTAGCAATTTTCTTCATCTGACTAATATTATTTTTATCTAATTTTATATTTCCTAATTGAGAAGAATATGTATCAAAACACTTTTTTATATTTTTATTATTTTTGTAAATTTCATTTTTCTTGTTTCCAAATATATATTTTAAAAATAATGGGTCTGTACTTTTAGATTCTAAATATAATAATCTATTAACAACATCCATAAAATCTTTATATGCAGTAGGTAAACAATGATACAAATCAAATCCATTACCTGTTACAAGTATTCTTTTAATATCACTCATATCACATATAACCTTTCTAATCTACAAAATAAATCCCATGCAATTCTTGATATAATCTTTTTGCATAACTATCTGTCATACCACAAATAAAATCAGTAATTAAATGTATTCTTAAATATAATTTTTCAATATCATTTTTATAATTTTGTTTTTCAAAAATATAATTTTCTATATAATTATCTGGAAGTAAGCCTATTAGTTTTTTGTGTTCTTTTGTCATATTTCTTTCTAATGATTCTGCATCATAATATAAAATAGAATTAATAAATTTATCTAATAAAAATGTTAATACAACAGAACCTGATATCTCAACTTTATTAATCTTATCATTTTTAAAGACAAATTCAATAGCTGCTTGTTTTAATATTTCAAGTGTTTTTTTATGAAAAACATCTTTATCTAACATAATTTCTTGATTATACTTTCCTTCCATAATAGCATCATAGTTTTTGACAAATCCATATGCAGCTCCATACATTAGCCAATTTCTAGCTTTATTTAACCATACCTGAATTATTTGTAAATCATCATTTTTTGATATTTTTTTAGTTTTTAAAGAAGTTTCTGATAATTCATCAAATAATTGTTTTACTTTATCATTATCTTTCTCATCAAGATGTTGTTTAGAAAACTCAATAAATTGTTCTAATGTCAAAAGTCTCTTTTTAAATGCATCTTCTAAATCTGCTGTTGCATATGCTATATCATCAGCTGCTTCAAGCAAATAGGTTAATGGATGTCTTGCATAACCCTCTTTTACTAGTTCTGTTCCAGTTGATGAAACAATTTTTTAAAAAAAAGAACAATCATTTTCATAAAAACCAAGTTTATGGTATCTAATATCTGGAGATTTTTTATTAATATACCTAGATTCAGTTGGATATTTTATAAGTACATTTAATAAAGATTTCGTTAGATTCATTCCATAATCATTATCTAAAAAATGCAGTTTTCCTACAACCCTAATTGCTTGTGCATTACCTTCTAAATTATATAAATCCTCTATCTGTTGATCATTTAAAAGATTACACAAAGGAGTCCCATCATATTCAATAACACTTAAATTATCTTTAAACCAATCTGACATCGCAATTTCTCCAAAATGCCCAAATGGAGGATTACCAATATCATGTAACAAACCTGCACAAGCTAAAACTTCAGGAATTGCTCTCATATATTCATTATATTTTTCATAATCTCTATAACATCTTTTTCTTTTATCACTTTCATTTTTTATATTTTCTAATATCATATTTCCTAATTTCTTTGCAATAGAAGATGTTTCTAACGAATGTGTAAGCCTAGTTCTTACAAAGTCATTTTTTTCTAATGGAAATACTTGTGTTTTATCTTGTAAACGTCTAAAAGAAGCACTGTTAATTATAGTTTGATAATCTTTTTCAAATTCTGTATTAAATCCATCTTCATATTTTTTAAAATATCTTTCAGATTTCAATTTAACCTGTTCAACAAATCTTTCTGTACTCAATAATTTATCCCATTCCACTTCATACACCCCATTCTTATTTATTTAGAATAATTATAACATATCTACACATTATTTGACATCTTCTCTACTTATAAAACATATTATATGTACAAAATACCTAACTATATATAAAATATTCAAATAATTTTTTACTTTTTCACATGATGAAAAATAATATATTTTAAAAACATATACTATATCTCTTCACTATGTTTCATTTTAACTATTTTAATTTTTTTATTATATTTCTTTTGTTGGATAACTTATCAAAACAGTTTTTTACATTATTTCATATATTAAGTTTATTAATTCATCTGATGATTTATATAAAAATGACAGAGTAATACTTTTAGCAATTATTAATTTTTTAAAGTCAATTTTCCAAATTAGTATTTATACCTTTTTCTTCATATTTTTTACAACATCGAATTATATTCCATAATAAAAAGGCATCTATAAAGGATACCTATAAACCACTTAATACTATTCCCACTCGGATAGTAGTTTTTAATATAAAACATATTTATTCACATATCGCATACTATTTAACTATTTTCACAATGTTTTATCTCAATTATATTGACTACATGGACTAGTGGTATCAAAATGGTAGCAAGTAACATCTATTCTATTGTTGCGATTTACATGAACATATATACTCACATATTAAATCCAATTATTTCAAAATTTTAACTGTTTTAAGAAAAAATGCTGCTAAAGTAATTTGAATAGTAAAGCAACAAAAAGATTAAAAAACAGCGAAATTTTTATTATCGTTCTTATGTTTTCAGAGGTTCAGATAATTTACATTATGAGAAAGTAGGTAATGAAGTTAAATGTATCGAGGATGAATTACCTTTTGAAATACCTGAAACTTGGGAGTGGTGTAGATTAGGT
>CATKFT010000098.1 GCA_949747745.1 uncultured Clostridia bacterium | reverse complement strand
TACCATTTGGTTCAAAAATGAAAGTAAGAGATGGAGACTTAGTAGAAGCAGGAGAAGCTTTAATAGAAGGTTCTATAAATCCAGGTGAAATCTTAGAAATCAAAGGACCAGAAGGAGTATATGAATATTTAATATCAGAAGTACAAAAAGTATATAGAAATCAAGGTGTTGATATTAATGATAAACATATCGAAGTAATAGGAAGACAAATGCTTAAAAAAGTAAGAGTAGAAGATAACCGAGATACAGATATGTTTGCAGGTTCACTTGTAGATATGTATGAATTTGAAGAAAAAAATAAAATGGCAGAAGAAGAAGGAAAAATGCCAGCAACTGGAAAAAGAGCATTACTTGGAATAACAAAAGCATCACTTGCAACAGATTCATTCCTATCTGCAGCATCATTCCAAGAAACAACAAGAGTATTAACAGAAGCAGCAATAAAAGGAAAAGTAGATCCATTAATCGGATTAAAGGAAAATGTAATAATAGGTAAGTTAATACCTGCTGGTACTGGTATGAATGTTTATAAAAATATAAAGATTAATACAGAAAAGGAAGAAACAACTGGGGAAGAGACTGTAGAAGTATAGAATAACAAAAAAGTAACTAATTTTTATTAGTTACTTTTTGTTTATATAGTATAAAAAATTATAAAAAATATATAATCTGAATTTAATACTACATAAATAAATCAAACCCTTAAAGCTTGACAAATAAGTATTAAAAGCGTAAAATATACATATGAAATATAAGGAGGATATATGCAAAATAGTAACAAAAGAACATTAGAATTAATAAATTCAAGAACAAAAATATATTTAATCATAATAGCAATACTATTAGCAGTAATATGTTTTTATGAAATAGTTTTTATAATGCCAGCAGTTATATTGTTTGGTCTTATTTGTTTTTATGCAATATGGACAAGTAATAAAAGAAAATCAGAAATATCTGAACATATTAGGGAATTAACAATAAATGTAGATAGTGCTGCTAAAAAAACATTAATAAATTCACCATTTCCATTAATAATAATAGAAACTGATGGAAACGTTATATGGAAAAGTCCTAAATTTGTTAGCGAATTTGAAAATATAAATATAGAAAACATATTAAATGATTTAATACAAGAAATAAAAGCTGAAATACAAGGAAAAATAGAAAATTATGATAGAAATAGAACAAAAGACAGACAGGTACAAAAAGAATTAGTAATAGAAGATAAACATTATAAAATATTAGGAGAATATGTAAAATCAAAGCAAAATACAAAAACAAATGAATCAGAATATATGGTATTACTATACTTTATAGATAATACAGAATATGTAAAAGCAATAAAAAAATATAATGATGCACAAACATGTATAGGAATTATAATGGTAGATAATTATGAAGAGCTACTACAAAGAATATCAAATGAAAAAAGACCAGAAATACTAGCTAAAATAGAAAAGACAATATATGATTGGGCAGAACAAACAAAAGGAGTAGTAATAAAATCTGAAAGAGATACATTTGTTTACGTATTTGAGCAAAGATATTTAGAAAAAGTAAAAGAAAATAGATTTCAAATATTAGATACAGTAAAAGAAATAAAATTAGAAGGAACATTACAAATAACATTAAGTATATCAATTTCAAATGAAGGTGCTACAGAATATGAAAAATATAAATCAGCATTAGCTGGCATGGATATTGCATTAGGACGAGGAGGAGACCAAGCAGTAATACGAGAAAGTGAAAAATATCTATTTTTTGGAGGAAGAGCACAAGAAGTAGAAAAAAGAACAAAGGTAAAAGCAAGAATAGTAGCACATGCTTTAGAAGAATTAATACTAGAATCAAAAGATATACTAATAATGGGACATATGAATGGAGACATAGATTCAGTAGGTTCAAGCTTAGGGATATATAGACTTGCAAAGAGTTTAGGAAAACCAGCCAATATAGTAAACGAAACATCTGGAATAAGTTTAGATGAATTTATGAAATCAGTAAAAAAAGAAGAAGAAGAAGAAATCTTTTTAAATAAACAAGAAGCTATGTCAAAAATAACACGGAGAAACATTATTAATTGTAGTAGATACACATAAAAGAGGATATGTAGAAGTACCAGCATTATTAGAAAAAACAAATAAAATAGTAGTAATAGATCATCACAGAAGAAGTGCAGATTATATAGATAATGCTACTTTAACATTTCATGAAGTATACGCATCATCTGCAGCAGAACTTGTAACAGAGTTATTACAATACGTAGAAAAACCAGTAAAACTAAAATCAGTAGAAATAGAAGGATTATATGCAGGAATAATGACAGATACAAAAAATTTCACATTTAAAACAGGAGTAAGAACTTTTGAAGCCGCAGCATATTTAAGAAAGTGTGGAGTAGATATAATAAAAGTTAAAAAATGGTTCCAAAGTGATTTAAACAATTATGGGATAATATCTCAAATAGTAAAAGAAGCAAAAATTGTACATGGAAAAATAGGAATATCAATATATAATGAAGAAGATAAAAATGCAGGAATAATATGTGCAAAAGCGGCAGATGAATTATTAACAATAAGTGATATAACAGCATCATTTGTAATAGGAGATGTAGGAGAAAAAGTATGCATAAGTGGACGTTCAATTGGAGATATAAATGTACAAGTAATACTTGAAAAATTGCGGAGGAGGAGGACATATTACCTTAGCGGGAGCTCAGGTAGAAGGGAAAACAAAAGAAGAAGTGAAACAAGAATTAATGAAGAAAATAGATGAATATTTTGAGGAAATAGCAAATTAAAAAGAGGATGTCTAATTAGATCATCCTCTTTAATCGATTTACAACTGTTGACGGCTTGAAAAATATTCTTTCAAACCAGGATCGCATGATTCGGAATTCATGTGTTTTTCTAATTCTTTAGAAGTCATGATTCTCATAAGCTGTTGAAGCTCTTCTTCATATTCGTTTTCTGAAAGATTTTGTTCACTCATGCATTTTACCTCCTACAATTAATCCTTGTTAATAGATAATTATAGTATAACAGAATAATATAGTAAAGTCCAGAAAACACTTGAAAAAAAAGCATTTTTGTTATAGAATATATAGCATAAAGGAAAGAGAATTAAACATTGAAAGGAGAATGCAAGTGAAAGTAATATTAAAACAAGATATAAAAGGAGTAGGTAAAAAAGACCAAATAATAAATGCAAATGATGGATATGCAAGAAATTATCTGTTTCCAAAAAACTTAGCAGTACTAGCAGATAAAGGTAATATGACAAATTTACAATCTAAAAAAACATCTGATGAACATAGGAAAGCATTAGAAAAAGAAGAAGCTTTAAAGGTTGCAAAAAAAATAGAAGGAATAATTCTAAAATTACCAGTAAAAAGCGGAGAAAATGGAAAAGTATTTGGGTCAGTAACAGCAAAAGAAATAGGTGAAAATTTAGAAAAGCAATATAAAATAAAAGTAGATAAAAAGAAAATTGACATATCTGAACCAATAAAGATGTTAGGTATGTTTAATGTAGAAATAAAATTATATGATGGAGTAATAGCAAAATTAAAGGTAAATGTAATTTCGCAATAATAAGGAATAATACAGAAATGATTTTAATTGCCTGTTCATCAAAGAATGAGCCCTAGTAAAGGTCCCTTTATTTAAGGGGGCTGTCACCGTAGGTGACTGGGGGGTCTTAAGAACAAAAATAAATGCTTAACAAAGTAAAGAAGAAATAAAAAACATTGAAAGGAAAAAACAATGGAATTAGGAAAAATCCCGCCAAGTGATATAGAGGCAGAACAAGCAGTACTTGGAAGCATGCTAACAGATAAAGATGCTGTAATATCTGCAATAGAAGTCCTAAAACAAGAAGATTTTTATCGTGAGGATAATAAAGCTATCTATGGAGCTATATTGAATTTATATAATAAAGCAGAGCCAGTAGATATAATAACATTAAAAGCAGAGCTAGTATCAATAGGAAAATTTGATGCAGTGCGGGGGGCTAGAATATTTAGCAACTTTACCAGATATGGCACCAACAAGTGCAAATATAGATAAATATATAAAAATAGTAGAAGAAAAAGCAATGCTTAGAAACTTAATAGGTACAGCAAATGAAATAATAGCACTAGGATATGATCCAACAGAAGATGTTGAACTAATAATGGACGAAGCAGAAAAAAAGATATTTAATATTATGCAAAAAAAGAATCAAAAAGGTTATGCATCAATGAAAGATATATTAGTAGATACATTTGCAGAACTTGAAAAATTATACAATCAAAAACAACATATAACAGGTGTACCAACAGGATTTGTAGATTTAGATTATAAAACAGCAGGTTTACATGAATCAGACCTAGTACTAATTGCTGCAAGACCAGCTATGGGAAAATCAGCATTTGCACTAAATATGGCAACAAATGCCGCAGTAAGAGGGAATGTAGCAGTTGCAATATTTAGTTTAGAAATGTCAAAAGAGCAAATGGCAAATAGAATTCTATGTAGTGAAGCAATGGTAGATTCAAATAAAGTAAGAACGGGAAAAATGGATGAAGAAGATTGGGTAAAACTTGCAGGGGCATTAGGTCCATTATCAGAAGCAGGTATATATATAGATGATACACCAGGAATATCAGTAATGGAAATAAGGGCAAAATGTAGGAAACTAAAACTAGAAAAAAACATAGGGCTAGTAGTAATAGACTATCTTCAACTAGTACAATCATCAGGAGGAAGAAGAGGTAGTCGTGAACAAGAAATATCAGAAATAAGTAGGTCATTAAAAATATTAGCAAAAGAAATAAACGTACCAGTAATAGCATTATCACAATTATCAAGAGCGCCAGAACAACGTCCAGACCATAGACCAATGTTATCAGACCTACGTGAATCAGGAGCAATAGAACAAGATGCCGATATAGTAATGTTTTTATATAGAGATGATTATTATAATGAAGAAAGTGAAAAGAAAAATATAGCAGAGGTAATAATAGCAAAACATAGGGCAGGTTCAACAGGGACAGTAGAGCTATTATGGTTAGGCAATTACACCAAATTTACTAATATAGATAAATATAGAGAAAATTAAAAATAAAAGGTTTAATTTGTAAAAT
>CATKFT010000097.1 GCA_949747745.1 uncultured Clostridia bacterium | reverse complement strand
GTGGTTTTTTACTAATTTTTAATTCTATCTTCCGTGAAGGTACAATTAATATATCTATTTTATTTTGGAGAATGTATACATTTTATTTGCCAATTATAATTGGTGCTCTTTTCTTAATTCCTATTAAGAAAAAGTATCTTTCTATTGGTAGTCCTAAAAATAATTTTTAGCAAATAAAAACAAACCATAAGTTGTTGATATTACAACATTTCTATGGTTTGTTTTTGGTTGGGCTGGCTAGATTCGAACTAGCGCATGCATGAGTCAAAGTCATGTGCCTTACCGCTTGGCTACAGCCCAGTCTAATTTTTATGGGGTGGAAGATGGGACTCGAACCCACGGTCTCCAGTGCCACAAACTGGCGCGTTAACCAACTACGCCACATCCACCATTTTTTAGTGCTATTTTTTATAAATAACACTATTTAATATTTTACCTAAATTAGATTGTTTTGTCAATATTTTTTTTGCTTTTACTTTAATGTTTTTTATAATTTATTTTTAATTCTTGTAATAAGTGCAATTTATATTAATTTTTATAGGAGTTTGGCACTAATTTTATGACAAACTCCTACTTTTTATACTACTCTTTTGCAAGAATTATTAATCTTCCTTTACTGTCGTCTGTACATGTTGATAATGATATTTCCTTTGCTCCATTTGTTTCTCTTGTAATATACTCAGCATCTGTTTCTGTTGTTGTATATGTTTTATATATTGTATATTTTATTTTTGTACCAGTATTATCTGTTATGTATATTATATCTCCTTCTCTTAGTTGTTTATTCTTTCCAAAGAATGCTCCGCTTCTATAATTATGTCCTACTATTGTTGTATTTCCTACTTTATTTAGTCCTGGACCATAATAATATGCTACAGATTGTTCAATTGATTTTGGTGTTACTCTATCTAATATTGGATATTTTATACCTGTTTTTGGTATTTCTATTGTTCCTAATACATTATATCCTTTATATGTAGGAATTTTTACATTTGTATTAGAATTATTTGTATTATCACCTTGTATAGTATTTACTGTTTCTATTATTGTGTTTCCCTCTATATTATTTCCAGAAGTTGTGTTTTGTGAAACCATATTTTTTATTTGTTCTTCATACTTAGACATAAAGTCTCCGTGTCTCTTTATCTATATAATATTTTCTATAAAAATCATACCCTAGAAATCCTATTAAGCTTAAAATAGCAATAATTACAATGATAAGTATAACTGTAAGCACATTACTATATTTACTATTAAATTTATTATCTAACATATTAATTCCCCCTATACTTATTTTCTAATTTTACATACCTATTACCATTATATCACATATTTTAACATTTTTATATATTTTATACTATTTTTTCTCCTAATTTTTTTCCTGCTAATAAATGAAAATGTAAATGTCCAACTTCTTGTCCTCCATCTTTTCCACAATTCACTATTACTCTATACCCTTTTTCTTTTACTCCTTGCTCTTCTGCTATTTTATTGATTATTGTATAAATTTTTCCTATCAGATTCTCGTCTTTTATTTCTAATTGTGCCAATGATGATATATGTTTTTTAGGAATAACTAATATATGAATTGGTGCTGCTGGATTTATATCTTTAAACGCTATTATTTGTTCATCTTCATATACTATATCAGCAGGTATCTCCCTTTTTATTATTTTACAAAATATACAATCTTCCATTATTAAAATCTCCTATTCAAATTATATTTTTAATATATTAATCCACAAAATAATTAATAAAAGTATCTACACAATTTAAAACTCGCTCTTTTACACTCATTTTATTCATAATACATTTTATTCTAATATTGCCTTTATACGTCTTACTCCACTTGAACTTGCTTCTTCTTTTTTTATTTTAAAATGTCCCAGTTCTCCTGTATTTTTTACATGTGGTCCTCCACATAATTCTTTTGATACATCTCCAATTGTATATACTGTAACTATATCTGGATATTTTTCAATAAACATACACTCTGCACCAGATTTTATTGCATCTTCTTTTTTCATTTCCTCTACTCTTACAGGTAACTTTTGGCTTATCCACTCATTTACTAAATTTTCTATTTTTTCTATTTCTTCACTTGTTAACTTATGGTCACATGAAAAATCAAAACGCATTCTTTCAGATGTTATATTTGAACCTTTTTGATGTACATCTTTATTTATAACTATTTTTAGTGCTGCATTTAACAAATGAGTTGCTGTATGATAACTTATAGTTTCAGGTGTCTCTCCTGCAAGACCTCCTTTAAATTTCTCTCCTGAACCTTGTCTTGATTTTTCTTGGTGTTCTTTATATAATTTTTCAAATTCTTCCATATCTATTGTAAATCCTTGTTCATATGCTAAATCTTTTGTTACTTCTGGAGGAAAACCATATGTGTCATATAATTTAAACACAATTTGTCCATCTATTTTTTGTAATCCTGAACTTTTTATTTTAGTAATAACTTTTTCAAATTCTTTTTCTCCATGTACAAGAGTTTTCATGAATTTATCTTTTTCATCTATTATTACTTTTATTATTTCTTCTTTATTTTTTTCTAAACTTGGATACATCACTTTTAAATTTTTTATATTTAATTCTATTAGATTTGGCAATTCATTTAAATCTATTCCTAATTTATTTAAGTGTCTTGTCATTCTACGAATTAATCTTCTTAATATATATCCTCTATCTACATTGCTTGGTCTTGCACCATCTGAAATTATCATCATGCTTGAACGTAAATGTTCTGCTACAATTCTTCTACTTGCTATATCATCTACTTTTGCAAGCTTTTCTAATTCATCCATTACTACTTTAAATATTTCTGTATCATATGGTGTTTCTTTTCCTTGTAATAACATTGCCATTCTCTCAAGACCTAGTCCTGTATCTACATTTTTTTGTTTTAGTTTTGTATATCCATCTTTGCTTTTATAATATTCCATGAATACATTATTCCAAATCTCAACATATTTTCCACATCCACAAGATGGGTTACATTGTTCAGAACAAGGCTCTTTTCCTGTATCATAAAACATCTCTGTATCTGGTCCACAAGGTCCCTCTTCTCCTGCTATCCACCAGTTGTCTTCTTTTCCAAAATAGTAAATATGATCTTCTGGCATTCCTACCTTTTTCCAAATATTGGCTGATTCAGTATCTCTTGGTGCATCGTCATCTCCTGCAAATACTGTTACAGACAATTTTTCTACTGGTATACCTAATTCCTTAGTTAAAAATTCGAAACTCATTTTAATTGATTCTTCTTTAAAATAATCACCTAAAGACCAGTTTCCAAGCATTTCAAAATATGTTAAATGGCGGTTATCTCCCACTTCATCTATATCTACTGTTCTTAAACATTTTTGATAATTTGTAATTCTTTTTCCCTCTGGATGTGGTTCTCCTAATAAATATGGCACAAGTGGTTGCATTCCTGCTGTTGTAAATAATACAGATGGGTCATTTTCTGGAATTAGTGGGGCACTAGGTACAATCTTGTGACTATGGTTTTCAAAAAACTTTAAATATTTATTTCTAATATCAATTGCTTTCATTAAAATTTCTCCCTTTTACTTATGATTTATGTAAAAATTATATTACACTATAGCAAAAAAAGCAAGAAAATTCTTGCCTTTTTACACATCCATTTGACTACTCAAAAATCCTGCTGCTGATTGCACTACCTTTAACTCTGATTCTCCCATTTTTGTATTTGCATCTTTTGATAAAAGAATAACACTTCCAATTACATCACCCTGTGAAATTATTGGATATACTACTTGCGAATTGTATTTTCTTTCTTTATTATCATTTTTAGTTATAGGAATAGCTATTTCATTATTTGCTTTACTTGTATATATTTCTTTATCTTCTAATACTTGTTCAAGTTCAGAACTTAAGTCTTGTTCTAAAAATTCCTTTTTAGAGCCTCCGTGAAACTGCAATTACTGTATCTTTATCTGTTATACATGCAATATGTCCTGTTGTTTTTGCTAATGTTTCAGCATACCCTGTTGCAAACTCAGAAAGTTCTCCTATTGGAGAATATTTTTTTAATATAACTTCTCCCTCTTTATCTGTAAATATTTCTAAAGGATCTCCTTCTTTTATTCTAAGTGTCTTCCTTATCTCTTTTGGAATAACTATTCTTCCTAAATCATCAATTCTTCTAACTACACCTGTTGCTTTCAAAATTTTCCCTCCTTTTAATCTCAGTTTAAATCTATTATTTGTTCTAAGAGAAAATTTTATTCATATTTTTGACATTTTTTTAATAAATTATAATTCTATAGTAAAAAAGCTGCATAAGTGAAAATATATTTACTTTTCTTCATATTGGGCTAATATATACCCTAAATCCCTTGCAAATTCTTTTAACATTACTATTTTTATTGTTGCCTCTTTATTTTTTGTATAATCCTCTATTAATGCTTTTAATCCTTTTATATTTTTCATTTCTGGCTCTATTTCTTTTTTATACAATTTCACTCTGTTCACTAATTTTTCTTTTATTGTTACTATATCTTCATTACTTGCACAAGATATTCTTTGGAATGTTTGAAATACATCATAATATTTAAATATTGGCACATCCATACATTCTTTATCAAATCTCTCATAAAATGTTTCCATACGCATTGGTATGCATTTGAAAATTTCTTCTGCTTTTTCTATATACATTTTATCTTTTAGCTGTATATTTAATTGATTAAAATGTCTTAATACATCTTCTACATCTTTATTTACTTCTCCTACTGTAATTTGAGCTAATTCTTCTTCTACATTTTCACAATAATTTGATACAAGAGATGCTACATTCATTCCATTAAAAAATATACTTTTTATTGTCCTCATATCATAATTTATTAATTTCTTTTCTACAAAATAACTAAAATATGCAAATAATTTTACAGTATCTATTAATGTTATTTTTCCTGTTTTTATATCTCCTAATACTTCTTCTATTATTAAATCAAATTGATCATCATTTATCTTCCAATATTCTTCTGTAAGTAATCTTTTATATCCAGGAAGTTTTGCTGTATCAACTGTATTTATTATTACTTCCATGTTGTCTTTAAATACTTTCATATCAAATATTCTTGTACGTACATACATTTCTATAAATTTAAAAAATCTATATTCTGCTTTAAAATTATAGTAGTAATTATTATCGAATTCTTTTATATAAAATTGTCTATTATCCATTAATAACACCCTTGAAGATACAAGTATTGATTTATATTCCTCGTTATCTTTAATATTTACAAATTTATCTTTTGTTATTTTTCCTGCTTTTATTTCAAATGATACTGCTATTGTAAATATCAACATTGTTTGTAATACTCTTGTATTAGTTTTAGGATAATTT
>CATKFT010000096.1 GCA_949747745.1 uncultured Clostridia bacterium | reverse complement strand
TGTTCCCAATCCCCAATATACCGACAAAGGTTTAAGCTTATTAACAAGCATTGTAACGCCAAATAAGATTACAAATTTTGATTTTAGCGATGAGCCAGATGGAAAATACTATCTGAGATTAGGATTTTCCATGGAGTATTAAAAAAAACCGAGCCAAGTAATTTTGGCTCGGTTTTTTAGTGTAGAATAAGAAGATCAGATTTTTATGCCTTATTTTACCCTAATTCTGCCATAGGTTGACAAATTATGTTAAAAGAAATGCAACAGAAAGGTTTTAAGACTTTAGAGGAAATGTTTGAAGCTATAAAACAGATAAGGTGGCGGACAAAATATGCTTGGATAATTGTGCCGAGTAATGTTAGCTTTGATGCGACAATGTATCGTACACCGTGTGAAAGCAAGAACATAATAAAGTCAATTACTACAGGCGTGGAGTATATTTCTTTCGACATCAATGAAGAACCAGAAGAGCTCTATTATTTCTGGCTTGAGTAAAATTAAAAGTGGCGAATCAATTAGTATTCTTGATTTGCCACTTTTAATATAACTATCTACAGTTATTATTCTTATTATTTTGTTTTTGATTATTCATATCTTCTCTATTTTGATTTTCTACTCTTTGGTTATTTTTGTTTTGGTTATTATTTTGGTTTTTTGAATTCTTTGCCATTATAAAGCACCTCCATTTCTTATTTACAAGAATATTTTTCACAAAAATAGAAAAAATATTCATTAAAATAGGTATTAATTTGATTTTATATAATATAGACAATACATTAATATCTAAATAATAAAAGAAAAATATACAAAAATGAACAAAATAAGGAAATTTGTGATATAATATTTACGAAGTATACTAAGGAGGTAGCATATGGACAATATAGTAATTGGAATTGAGGGAACTGTTGGAGCGGGTAAAACTTCAATTTGTAGAGAACTTATAAAAATTATTCCAAAAACAGTGTTATTAAATGGTGGAAATTTATATAGAGCAATTGTATTTGCTATGATGAAAAATACTAAAAAAGTAGATATGCTAAAAAAAGATATAGAAGATATAGATATAAAGCAGGTAATGGATTTTTTTAATATTGAGATTAAAATAGAAAATAACGAAACAAATTTTTATATAGATGGAATTTTAGCCAATGAAGAGGAGTTACAATCAAAGGAAAGCTCACTTAAAGTATCAGAAGTTGGTGGAAAAGCTGATAATAGAGCTTTATTTGAATTTGCAAAAGACCTAATTGATAATTTGAAAAAAGATTATAATGTTATAATATCAGGAAGAAGTATAATGGAAATCTATCCAAATACAGATTATCATTTATTTATAACAGCAAATTTAGAAGAACGTATAAAAAGAAAAAGCATACAATATAAAGGCGAAGTAGATAAAGAAGAAATACGTAAGAATATTGTAAAAAGAGATGAATTGCAAGAAAAAGCAGGCTTTTATAAATTACATAGTAAAACTATTTTATTAGACATAACTAACTGTAAATCAGTAGAAGAATCAACTAATAAGGTGTTAGAAGTTATAAAATTATAAGATAGCGTCTAAAAAAAGATTAAACTTTAAATAAAAGAGAGTTTTTTATTTTATAAATTTATATAGTTAAGTCTGAACAATGACAAAAATTAGCTAAAAAGGAGGAAATATCTTGAGCTATGTAAATGAAAAATTAGTAGAATTTAATAATTATTTAAGAAATAGAAAAGTAGCTATAATTGGTTTGGGTGTTAGTAATTTGCCATTACTTGACTATTTATACAATCTATCATCAAAAGTTACTGTTTTTGATGATAGAAATATTGAAGAAATACCAAAGGATATAATGGATAAAATTACAAAATATACTTTTGAATTTTCATTAGGAAAAAACAATCTTGCAAAGTTAATTGGGTTTGATATAATATTTCGTTCACCAAGTTGTATTCCAACTAAAAAAGAATTAATGGAAGAAGAAAAAAGAGGAGCTATAGTTACATCAGAAATAGAAATGCTTATGGAAATGGCGCCATGTAAAGTAATTGGTGTAACTGGTAGTGATGGAAAAACAACTACAACAAGCCTTATTTATTCTATTGTAAAAGAAGCAGGATATAATGCATATTTAGGAGGAAATATAGGAAAACCATTATTTACAAATTTAAAAGATATAGTACCAGAGGATATAATAGTATTAGAATTAAGTAGTTTTCAATTAATGAATATGACAGTAAGTCCTGATATAGCAGTTATAACAAATGTAACGCCAAATCACCTAAATGTACATAGTTCATATGAAGAGTATATTGATGCAAAAAAGAATATATTCAAAAATCAAAATGAGAATGGAATACTTGTAATAAATTATGATAATGATATTACAAAAAAATGTAAATTAGAAGCAAATGGTAAAGTTGTTTTATTTAGTAGTAGAGAAAAGTTAGATAATGGAATTATAGTAGATGATGATGTTATAAAAGAGTGTGAAGATAGACTAAGAAAGCATATAATTAGCACAAGTGATGTTCATTTAAGAGGAACACATAATTATGAAAATATTGCAGCAGCAATAGGTGCTACAAAATCTCTTGTAGATACAGAAATAATAGTAAAAGCAATAAAAGAATTTAAAGGGGTAGAACATAGATTAGAATTTATAAGAGAAATTAATGGAGTAAAATGGTATAATGACTCTATAGGAACAAGCCCAACAAGAACAATTGCAGGATTAAATTCATTTAAGGAAGACATAATATTAATAGCAGGTGGATATGATAAACACTTAGATTATGAGCCAATAGCAAAACCAATAGTAGATAATGTAAAAGGATTAATACTAATAGGCCAGACAGCTACAAAAATATATGAAGCAGTAAATAAGGAATTAATTAAACAAAATAAAGAATTAGATATATACATGTGTGATGAATTTTTAGAGACTATAAATACAGCAAATAAAATAGCAAAACAAGGTCAAATAGTATTATTTTCACCAGCAAGTGCAAGTTTTGATTTGTTTAAAAATTTTGCGCAAAGAGGAGAAAGATTTAAAGAATTAGTAAATAAATTATAATGTAATGTTATAATAGCTATTACTTTACAATCAAAAAATATGTTACAAACATTTAGAATTGTGAAGTTGTGAATATCTGTAACAAAATGCCAAATCACAATAGGTTAATATCAGAGCAAATTCATGAAATATTACAAAAATGTAATATTAAAAATGCAAAAAATTAGTATTAAACTAAATTTATAGAAAAAGTCTTACGAAGCCTTTCAAGAAAGCCCCTTTAACAAGGGGGCTGGCACGCTGAAAGCGTGACTGGGGGTTCTTACCATATAATAAAAATTAAATTCGGAAAATCTAGAAAATTAAGAAATCAATCAACGGCAGAAGAAAATAAACTTTGGTATCAATATCTGTCAAAATACCCCATAAGATTTATAAGGCAAAAACCAATCGATAGTTACATATTAGACTTTTACTGTCCTGAAAAGAAAATTGGAATAGAATTAGATGGAAGCCAGCATTATACAGAAGAGGGAAAGGAATATGATAGAATACGAACAGATATATTAAAAGCATACAAAATAGAAATAATACGATTCACAAATAAAGAAATAAAAAAAAATTTTAGAAGCGTATGTGAATATATAGATAATATAATAAAAAATACAGAAAATAGAAAACAAATATAAGAACCCCCAGTCACGCTTTCAGCGTGCCAGCCCCCTTGTTAAAGGGGCTTTTTTGAAAGGCTTCGTAAGACTTTTTCTATAGATTTAGTTTAACACTAATTTTTAGCATTTTAAATATTACAATTTTTAATAATCGATGAAATTGCTCTGACATTAACTACAAGGTGTAAATGTTAGGCAAATGTTACGGTTGTACTGCTAACGGTGGTCTTGAGATTTCTCATGGCTTTTTAATCTGAGTGAGTTCTGAAAATTTTACACTCTCAAAAAAGAAAAAATGGGAGTGAAGTGTTTGATATAAATTAACAAAAAAATAATTAATTGCCTAAAAATATTGTTCATTTTTTATTTATATGATAATATATAAATCGTACTAGTAATATAATTGTAGTACGATTTATTTTTATTTAAAGGGGTAAGAAATTGGGAAAAATAAAGGAAGCAGAAAAAAACAACTTAACTAATGATGAAAACAATAAAGTAATTAATATAAATTTAGATGAGGGAAATAGAAGCCAAGAAGAAAGTATAATAAAAGAAGATATAGGACAAAAAGATAATGAGATAAAAGAAGAAAATTTAAAAGAAGAAGAGAATGTAAAAAGGGGAAAGAAAGAAAAAAGACTGAAAACAAGAGATAATATAATAAATAAGGATATAGGACAAAAAGATAATGAAATAAAAGAGAATAACTTAGAACAAGAAAAGAATTTAATAAAAGAAAAAAATAAGGAACAAGAAGAAATAGATATAAAACAAGAAGATATAAGGCAGGAAAATAATGAGAAGCAAGAAAATAATATAGAGTTAAATGAAAATGTAGTACAAGAAGAGATTAATAAAGGTAAAGATGGACTTAAAAAATATACTATTGTTATAACTATAATTTCTGTTATTCTATTTATAGGTTTAATAGTATTTTCTACAATATTTGGCTTAATAAATAGAACAAGTGATAAAATAGTATCAGGTATTTCTATTAATGGAATAGACATTTCTGGCTTAACATATGAAGAGGCAACACAAAAAATAGGAAAAATATATGAAGAGAAAACAAAAAAGAATATTTCTTTAAAACATAATGATTATGAAACATCCATATCACCAGAACAAATAGAAACAAAATTTAATGTAAAAGAAGCTATCGACATAGCATATGGTGTTGGAAGAAGTGGAAAGATTTTAAAAGATAATTATGCTATTATAAATGCATACATAATGAAAATAGATATTAAACCAGCATCTAGTTATAATGAAAAAGCATTAAGTGATTTTATTAGTCAAACATCAGAGAATTTACCAGATGCTGTAAAACAAAGTTCTTACTATGTAGAAGAAAATAATCTAATTATAGATAAAGGGAAAAAGGGTGTAGTAATAAAAAAAGAAGAATTAAAAGAAAATATAATTAACAGTATTGTAAATTCAAAGTTAAATATAGAAGAGGTAAAACAAAAAAACGAAACAACCCAAACACAAGAAACATCTGAAGAAAATAAGAAAAAAGAAGAAACAGAAAACAACTATAAAGAGGAAATACAAGGGGAAAATGAGAACAGAAGTGAAAATAAAGAACAAATGGAAGAAAAAAATATAGAAGTAATCAACATACCAGTAGAAGAAAAAGAACCAGATGCAATAAATATAGAAAAGATCCATGCAGAAATATATAAAGAAGCAAAAGATGCATATTATACAAAGAATCCATTTACAATATACCCACATATAGAGGGTGTAGATTTTAATATAAGTATGGATGAAGCAAAAGCATTAGTGAATAATAATGAAAATCAAATAACAATACCATTAAAAACAAGCATGCCAAATATAACAACAAACCAAATTGGAACAGAGGCTTTTCCAGATTTACTTGCAACATACTCTACAACATTTTCTACAAAAAATGGAAATAGAACTACTAATATACGTCTTTCATCAAATAAAATAAATGGTGTAGTATTAATGCCAGGAGAAGAATTTTCATATAATAAAGTTGTTGGAAAAAGGACAGCAGCAGCAGGATATAAAACAGCAGCAGTATATGTTGGTGGAAAAGTTGAAAATGGAATAGGTGGAGGAATTTGCCAAGTATCTTCTACTCTTTATAATACAGCATTAAGAGCAAATTTAGAAATTGTAAAAAGGTCTAATCATAGGTTTGCAACAGGATATGTTCCACTAAGTACAGATGCAACAGTATCTTGGGGTGGACCAGAGTTTATATTTAAAAATTCGAGGAAATATCCAATAAAAATTGTATCTACAGTGACTGGTGGAAAAGTTAAAGTGGATATATATGGGTGTAAAGAAAATGTAGAATATGAGGTTGTAATACAATCACAAACTTTACAAACAATACCTATGAAAACAGAAGTTAGGATAAATCCTTCACTTCCAGCAGGAACTACTAAAACTGTACAAAAGGGTCATGGAGGTTATAAGTCTAGAGCTTATAGAATATTAAAGTTAAATGGAAGTGTTGTGTCTAAACAGTTGTTATCAACAGATACATATGCACAGTTACCTACTATAATTGAAAAAAATTAGTTTATATTTAGTTATAAGTTTGAATGTTAGGATGATTTACAACCTAACTATGAATATTAATTACATAATAGAAGAATAGATATTAAAAAGGAGTGTTTGTATGGATTGGAATAAGGAAATGGTACAAAGAATTGGATGGAATGGAGAGATTTCGAACTAT
This sequence comes from uncultured Clostridia bacterium, assembly GCA_949747745.1. The sequence continues at coordinate 320 of CATKFT010000096.1, read as the reverse complement.
GAAGAAAAATTAAGAGTTGCTAAAAAAATTGTAGATAAGGTAAAAGATGGAGATGTAATAGGAGTTGGTTCTGGCTCTACATCATTTATTGCAACAAAAGAAATAGCAAAAAGAGTAAAAGAAGAAAAGTTACATATTACTGCTATTCCAACTTCTTACGAAATTAATTTATTATGTAATGAATTAGGATTAGAAACAGCAAGCCTTATGGATAAAGTACCAGATTGGAGTTTTGATGGAGCAGATGAAGTTAATGATAAGAACTGGTTAATTAAAGGAAGAGGTGGTGCAATGTTTAGAGAAAAACTAAATATTGCAAG
>CATKFT010000095.1 GCA_949747745.1 uncultured Clostridia bacterium | reverse complement strand
CAATATGTAATAGGTATAAGAAAATTAGATGTACATGATAGAGGTCTTTTTCTTATTATAAGTTTTGTTACTATTCTTGTAATATGTCAAGTATTACCATTAATATTTGCAATAGTAGTAAAAGGTTGGAGGAGTTAACAAATGAAAGTTTTATTTGCGGTTAGTCATGAAAATATATAAGAATCAATTGTAAAAAAATATCAAAAAGAATATAAGGAGATAATTTCCTACAAGAATGTTTATTACTTCAATGCAATATTAAAAGAAATACGGAAGAGATAAAACTTATGACAGAATTGTTATAAGTGAAGATTTAGAGCCATTTGCTAATAATGATTATGAAGCAATTGACCGTTTTATATTTGATAAATTAGATAGTATTAGTGATGAAGCAACAGATACACGGGGGACGGAGATACACCAATTATATTAATTTGTTCTGATAGACGTTCAAAAGGAGAACCATTACTAGTTAAATTATTTAGTATAGGTGTATATAGTGCTTTATTAGGACAAGATAGAAGCATAGATGAGGTATGCAAACTTATAAGGAAACCTAGAAGTAAAAAAGAAGCAAAAATTTATTATAAAATAGAATCAGAAGATGCAAAATATCAAGAAGAAAGTGAAAATACAGTTAGTGAAACAGAAATACAAAATATACGTGCACATTATAAAAAGCTAGGAAAAAATGAAGATGCATATGTAGAAAGCTTTAATAGTATTGCATCTCAATATACAGATTCACAGTTAAAAGTAATAGTGAAATTCTTACCTTTAAATGTAAAAGCTGTTTTAGAAACAAAATCACCAAAATATCAATCAATTATATCTTTTGCAGGAACAACAACTACTAGACCTATAAAAGAAGAAAAGAAAGAAGAGGCAATTAAAATTGATTTTATTGAAAATCAATTAAATAAGCCTAGAATGACTAAACCAGTTATAGTTCCATCAGCAGTTAATGCAAAAAAGGTAACAAAACTTAGTAGACCAGAACATCCAAATGTACAAGCTAAAGTACAAAGTGAAGAAAAAATTAATAAAGAAGAACAAATAACATTACAAGATTTATTAGATGATGAATTAGAAACTACAAATATTGTAAAAGAAGATATAATAGAAGAGAAAAAAGAAATAGAACCAATAGAATTTGAGACACAAACACAAAAAATTGAAGAATTAGAAGAGGCAAAACCAAAAAGAGGAAGAGGTAGACCAAGGAAAATAGTTCAAGAAGATGAAAATAAAGTATCTACACCAAAAAGAGGAAGGGGTAGACCAAGAAAAGTAGTTCAAGAAGAACCTATAAATCAGGAACCTATTGATGAAAATAGTGTTAATTTATTTGATTTACAAGATGAAGAAAATGATGAAACTATTTTGCCTGGGTTTGAGAAAATAGAAGAAGAACCAATAAAAGAAGAAATAGACAACCTATTACCAGGACTTGAAGATGAAGAAGATATTGATAATATAGAACCAGTTAGTGATGTAAAAGAGCAAGAACCAATTTCATATGATGATAAAAATGAATTTTATGGTGCTACTAAACTTAATAATGAAAACAATAACTATAATAACAATTATAATGTACGGTAATGAAAATACATATACAAGTAGTATGATTAAACAAAATTCTACAAATCAAAATGAAAATATAGCAAGTTTTCTTACAAAGGATAAAAAAATTGTATCTTTTGTTGGAACTACTAAAAATGGGAATTCATTTTTAATAAATAACTTAGGAGAGCTTTTCTCATCAATGGGAATTAATACAGCAATATTAGATACAACAAAAAATAAAAATTCATACTTTATATATACAAAAAATGAAGAAGAATTAAGAAGAACAGCTGTAAATTGTATGAGCAATTTATCAAATGGAATAGCAAAAGGAATACAAGTAAATAAAAACTTGACAGTATATACATCTTTACCAACAGCTGAAGAAAATAATGATTGTTCAGAAATTCTTAAAACATTAATTAAAAACTATTCTTTAGTATTAATAGATTGCGATTTTGATACTAATATTGCATATTTTGAAAATTCACAAGAAATTTATCTTGTACAAAGTATGGATATTCTTACAATACAACCACTTACAGCATTTTTAAGAGATTTAAAAACTAAAAACATACAATTACAAGAAAAAATAAGAATAGTAATAAACAAACAAACAAGAATAAGAGGTTTAAATCCTAAAGTAGTTATAGGTGGGATGGCATATTATAACGATCCTTCAATGTCTTTTATGACAGAGTTATTTAACAAAGATAGTGTTAGAAACTGTGTAATACCTTTTGATGAACAAGTATATTCAAAATATTTAGAAGGATTAGTAAACTGTAAGATTTCGTTAAATGGATATTCAAAAAGTTTTATGAATTCTTTAAAAGAGTTAGGAAATATGGTATATCCATTATTAGGCAGAAAGTATAGACCAGTAGAAAATTATGATAAAAAAGGTGGATTTGCTACATAATATAGAAAAATTTAAGACATAAATAGAGGTGATATTGTGATATATTTATTAGTTCTACTAGTAGGAATAATTATAGCACTTATAGTGTATAATATTGTTGTGTATAAAAGAATACAAAATTTTAATACAATTAACCAGAAAATAACAGGTTTAAATGTATTACAAGATTTTATGAATACGATAGGAGAATATACAACAGTAGATGAAAAAATAGAAAAAATAAATGAAATATTGATAGAAAAATATGATATAAAGTATTCTACAATAGTAATGTTTGATGGAGCAGAGTATACAATAAAAGCATCTAATGTTCAAGAACAACATTGGGAAGCTTTAAGAAGTCTTCAAAATCAAGAAATATTTAAAGATAGTATTTCTACTGCGACACCTAAATATGTTACAGTAAATAATGATACTGAAAGATTACCATATCAAACAATGGAATTTGGAAGAGCAAAATCTGCAATGTTTTTCCCATTATATATAGAAAATGTATATATTGGTTATTGGATAATAGAAAGTGGAGAACCACATGCATTTGATAAAATAGATACTACAATATTAGAAGTAGTAAAAGAAAATATTATAGCAGTATATAAAACAATATCTTATCAAAATACAGTAGAAAATATTGTAAGAAAAGATTTGTTTTCAGAGCTTAACTCAGCAGAATACTTATATGGTAAAGGTAAAAAGACAATTGATAAATATCCAACATCGACAGTATGTATGTTTAAAGTAATAAATTTAGAAGAAATAAATAAAGATTATAACAGAGAAACTGGAAATAGAGTAATTACTGAATTAAGTAATTATATAAGTAACAATATTTCATCAGAATATGTATTTGTAAGATATATGGGACCTAAGTTTGTAATAGTATTTTCAGGAGTAGAATTAGATGGTGTTGTAGAATTTGTTCAGGATTTAAAAAATAGTTTAGAGAAATTAGAAATAGAAGAAGTTAGTTTAGAGGAAAATGAAAAAGAACTTAGAAAATTGAATTTGAAGTTAAACTTTGTTTTAACTACATATTATAAAGGAACAGCACTTGAAAATGTAACTAAGAAATTAGAAGAATATATAGATAACGCAAATAAAAAGGAAAGTGATATAAATAATATATAAGGAGGAATGTGTTATGGATATGGACAAAACAATGAGTTTTACTGTTGAAAAGGATAAAAATGTAAGAGCAAGAGAAATCTTAAAAACAGTGTATCAAGCATTACTAGAAAAAGGATATAATCCAATTAATCAAATTGTTGGTTATATATTATCTGGTGATCCAACATATATTACAAGTCATAAAGATGCAAGAAACTTAATTCGTTTAATTGAAAGAGATGAATTATTAGAAAAAATGGTAAAAAGTTATATAGGATTAGATGAATAAAATGAGAATACTTGGGTTAGATTATGGAGATGCAAGGGTTGGTGTTGCTATTTCGGACGCTCTTCGGAATAACAGCACAAGGGATTGAAACAATCCATCATAAAGGAAATGATAAAGTAATTTTAAAAAGATTAGAAGAGATTGTAAGTCAATATGAAATTGAAAAGATTGTAATTGGTATGCCATTTAATATGAATGGGACAAGTTCAGAAAGGGTGGAAGTTACTAAAAAATTTATTCATAAATTGAATTGCAAATTTCCGAAAATAAAAGTAATAGAAATAGATGAAAGACTAACAACAGTTGCAGCACATAAAACAATGAATTTTTTGGATATAAATAAAACAAAAAAAAGAGGAATAGTGGATACAATTTCAGCAGTATATATTTTAGAAATATTTTTGAATAGAAATAAAGATTTTAGGCAAGATTAAATAAAAAACATATATATTTTTTATTTAATAGTGATAATTTAGGAATAAAAGAAGTTATTAAAATTGTAGAAATACAAGTTTATATATAAATTTGAAAGGAGAAATAAAAATGGATGAAAATAATATTCCAGAAGAGGAATTAGATAACATCATAATATTAAATGATGAGAATGGGGAAGAAGTTAAGTTTGAGTTTTTAGATTTAGTTGAATTAGATGAAGAAGAATATGTAGTATTATTACCAGCAGATGAAACAGATGAAGAAGAAGGAGAAGTGGTAATACTTAAAGTAGAAGATACAGAAAATGAAGAAGAAGAATCTTATGTAAGTGTAGATGATGAAGATACTTTAAACAAAGTATTTGAAATATTTAAAGAAAAGTTTAAAGATGAATTTAACTTTGTTGATGAAGAATAAATTTATAATAACCAATTTACTAAAAAAATTTCCAAAAAAGCTTGATTTTTTGGAAAAAAGTGGCTATAATAATTATACATGATATAATAACTAGAAGAGTGGGAACAAATCCCACTCTTCGGTTGTATAAAAGGAGGTTTTTTTTGGCAAGTATTGAAGAAAAAGTTACAAGTCTTTTGCAAGATAAAATTTTAGAATTAGGGTATGAGCTTTATGATGTAGAATATGCAAAAGAAGGAAAAAATTATTTCCTTAGGATATTTATTGATAATGAAAATGGGATTGATTTAAATGACTGTGAGAAAGTAAATAATGGTATTATGGAATTATTAGACGAAGCAGATTACATAAAGGAGCAATATTTTTTAGAAGTATCTTCACCACGGAATTGAGCGAATACTTAGAAAAGACAAACATTTTGATTATGCAATAGGAAGAAAAATTGAAGTAAATTTATTTAAACAAGTAGATAAAAATAAATGTTTAGATGGAATACTTAAAGGATATGATGAAGAAAATATTACAATAACATATGAGAATAGTGAAATATCAATACCAAGAAAAAATATATCAATAATAAAAACAAAATACGACTGGACATAAAAGTACGAAGAAATAATTCTAACAAATGATAATTAGAATATAGGTATGTTGGTATAGCCAACTAAGGGGTTTTAAAATGAGATTATCAAAGATGTAATAAATTTATATAAAGGGAGGAAAATGGAAAAATGAAAGCGATTGATAATAAAGAATTAGTTTTAGCATTAGAAGAATTAGAAAATGTGAAAGGAATAAAAAAGTCATATTTAATTGAAGCAATAGAAACAGCACTTGTAACAGCTTATAAAAGAAACTTTGATTCAGCAGAAAATGTAAAAGTTATAATGGATAAAGATACAGGTGCAGCACATCTTTATGCTGTAAAAGAAGTAGCAGAAGCAGTAGAAGACTCAAAATTACAAATTAGCTTAGATGAAGCAAAAAGTATTAGTAAAAAATTAGAAATAGGTGATAGTGTAGATATTGAAATGATACCAAAAGATTTTGGTAGAATTGCAGCACAAACTGCAAAACAAGTAATAATTCAAAAATTAAGAGAAGCAGAAAGAGAGATAGTATATACTGAATTTAATGATAGAAAAGGTGAAATAGTTTCTGGAATTGTTCAAAAAGCGGATTCTAATATTATAGTAATGGATCTTGGAAAACTAGAAGGAGTTATGCCACAAAAGGAACAAATTCCTACTGAAAAGTATAAGGTAAATGATAAAGTAAGAGGATATGTACTAGATGTTGTAAAAGGAATAAAAGGAACACCACAAGTAATCGTATCAAGAGCATGTCCAGACTTTGTAAGAAAATTATTTGAATT
>CATKFT010000094.1 GCA_949747745.1 uncultured Clostridia bacterium | reverse complement strand
CTAATTAATCTTATTTATAAATATTGGACGAGCAATGCTCGTTCCTACTCTAAACATGAACTTTCTTAAATAAAAAGATAGTTGTTCAAACTATCTTTTTATTTAAGGTTTTTGTTATAAAATTTTGGAATTGTTTATATTAGTCTTTCTTCATTAAAGATGCTGGCATTTTTGGTTGATGTAACCATCCCCATAATAAGCATGCTGTATTTGTTGATTTAGCATATTTTTCAGCCATTTTTGATAGTATTTTTAACATAAGTAATACCCCTTTCTTTTGTAAAATCTATAACAAAAAATATCATAAGACATTTTTTATTAACTTAATTCATTTGAAGTATTATATACTTCATACCCATATTTATTATCTGTTAATTTATATGCTAGCCTACTTATTGATATGCTTTGAAATAACATTCCGTAAATAATTATATGTGATATCATCTTATCTTTTATTACTAATCCTATAACAATACTCATTGTTAATATTATGTAAGATAATATTTTCTTAACTTTCCTATCTTTCTTACTAATTATAGGCACATTCTCTGTATCTGCTGGAGCATACAATTTTACCATAACCATACCAAACACCCATATAGCAAACGTAACAATATATCTTGTAATTGTTTCTAATATCAAGTATTTTCCTAATAACCCAATCCCACAAAAAAATATTACTGAGCCAACTATACATCCTATATGTGTTTTTAAGTGAAATCCACCTGATACTGCTCTATATGGAAGTAGTAAAAAAAACGCAAGTATTGTTAAGTCAAATATTCCTAATAGATAAGCTATTCCCATTATGATAAAAAACTTTGGTATTTCACCAACAATCAAGTGAATCCCATAATTAATAACTTCTGCTCTTTCATCATCTATTTGTGGATCTTCAGCTCTTATTCTATTTGTTAGATAATCACAAATTTTATCTACCATAATTTTGCCTCTTTCTTTTTTCTTATCTATGAGGCAATTTTATACTAAACATGGACATGTTTTTTGATATTATATATATGTGGTTTGTTTTATTATATGTAATTTTTCTAATTCTTTTTCATATTCATTTTTATTGTTTTTATAAAGCTTGACATAAATCCAACTTACTTATATAGTTATCTTATAATTTTAGTAAATACATGAAATAAACCATTATTATTAAACAAAAATATTTAATAATAATGGTTCATTTCATGTATTAGTTTATTATATATTCACTATATTTTCTAATATTTTCCAACTCCCTACTTTTTCTGGCAAGTCTTCAAATGTCATTTCATCTTTACTTATAGGATGTACAATACTTAATTTATATGCCCATAGTGCAATTTGTTTTCCTCTTCCTCTTGTTCCATATTTTTGGTCTGCATATATACTATGTCCTCTACTTGATAATTGAACTCGTATTTGATGATGTCTTCCTGTATACAAATTTATCTTTAATAATGATAAATCCGTTTCTTCATTATATATTACTTCTTCATAATATAACTTAGCTAATTTTGCATTTTTAGTCCCTTCTTTTACTACCTTACTTAAATTATTTCTTTCATTTTTTAATAAGTAATCCTCCAATTCTCCACTTTTTTCTTCAAATTTCCCATCTACAATTACAAGATATTCTTTCTTAAATACTTTACTTCTTACTTCCTCGCTAAGCCTTGAGGCAGCCTTAGACGTTTTTGCAAATACCATAACACCTCCAACTGGTCTATCTAACCTATGTACTAGCCCTAAATATACTTCCCCTGGCTTTTTATATTTTTCTTTTATATATTGTTTTACAATTGTAAGCATATCTACATCACCTGTTTTATCCCCTTGTGATGGAACATTAGGCTTTTTTTCTACTACTATTATATGGTTATCTTCATATATTACTTTTAAACTTTCCACAAATTATTTCTCCTTTATTTTTATATATTTATAGTCATGAAAATAAAAAACTATTTTCATGACTATTTCTCCCAACGTCCATATATTCCACAAGGTAGTACTATACTGCTTTTTGCCATTGGCAATCCAATTTCTCCTGCTTCAAATACCCCTTTTAATTTAGATGGTATATTTATTCTTAATAGATTTTCTAATACTTTAGAAGATATCCCTGTTGTATATGAATTTATTAAAAAGAATAATGGATTATCTGATAATACTTT
>CATKFT010000093.1 GCA_949747745.1 uncultured Clostridia bacterium | reverse complement strand
TAAAACCCTCCCAAAGTGGAGATAACGGAAACACTGGTTTTATTACTATCTAAAATAACACAACTCTAAAACGCCAAATTAGTTTTAGGATTTTTCGAGTAATGACTTCGTTGTGTTATTTTAGATATCTTTTTCAAATTATTTCATCATTGAAATCCTCATCTATTCTCATGATTTTCTCATATTCTAACTTCTTCTTTGTATATCTTTCTATAATTAACAACTTAACATTATTATATAATGAATATTTATAAAATTCAATAATTTCACATTCTGATAAATACATTTTTAAATTTGGTATTACTAATACTTTAGCAATATTTAATGTCGATATTAAATTTACTAGTAGCTCTAGCCTTTCTAGTATACTAGAATAATTAATACTATCTATTTTTACATCAAATATTTTTAATGTCTCTTGTATACTAATTTCACTTTTCATTACAAATTCAAATGGTAATTCATTTATCTCTTGTATTAAATAATTCCTTAACTTAATTGTTATCTTCTCTAATTCTACTTCTTGAGAATTTTGTATGTTTTCAGCAATTATATCATACATCTTATTTATTATTTTCTTAGAATTATAATCTATATTAAATAAATCTAATGCAATATACATATTTTTATCTATCTTTATTTCTCTATCTTCTTCATCTAATAAAAATATTTCATTATTCTCATATCCATTAATTTTTTGATTTATCACATCTATAATATGTGTAAAACATTTTGCTTCTTCAATTTGTAATATACTCACATTATCATCACCAAATACAATCTCATTTTCGAATCCATTTATCCTTAGTTTCATAATATTGTTAACCTTTCTGTATTATCTATAATATCACTGTTTCCCTCTCCTACAACATATTCTATACTACTATATTGTCTTTCTGTTATTGTAAGCATTTGCACTATTCCTTTTGGTGGTTTATTTTTATACACTCTATCTCTAATTGAATTTGCTATTGATGCATTTAATGCTAATTTTGAATATACAGATTCTTGTAGCATGATAAATCCATCATTAATTAATAGCTTCCTAAATTTACTATATATTTTCCTATCTTTTACCGTTTCAGTTGGTAAATCAAAAAACACTATAACTCTCATATATCTAAAACTCATAATTTAATATTTTACTTTCTTCATTTTTTTCTAAAAAATCGAACACACTTGTTATAAATATAGGAACTGCATTTGAAAGGTATTGTTCCTGCTTTTCTATTATAACCGTTTTATTGCATACATCCACTAATTTATATTTAAATTCCTTATCAAATGCTAATTCTCTATTATTATATACTGCTTCATCTACTAATGGTCTAAATATTTCCATTAAATCACATGACAGGTTAAATTGATTAAATTCACTTCTATGGTTTATTCCTAATGGTGTTATATATCCTTTACTAACTATATCCCTATTTAGCATAGATAATAATATTGCATATCCATAATTTAATGCTGCATTTGTATTGTCTTCATTATCTCTTATAAAATCATTTCCAAATAATAAGTTAAAATATACCTTTGCAGCATGCCCTTCTCTATTTGTCTTATCTGCTATTTCAACTTGTTTTTCATATTCTAGTAATTTCGTATATTCCTTAATTTCTAGCTTTTTTAATAACATTGCTTGATTATGTATTTTATATTTCACAATTTCTCTCCAAGCTTCATCTTTTCTTTCTTGTTCCCATTTAGTTTGATTTAATATCTTTTTACTTGTATTAAATGCCCCATAATAAGGTATTATTTCACATGACGGATTGTGCTTTTCATCACAGAAAATAATTTTTATCTTTCTATCTGCTAGCTCATTTATTAAATATGATGTTATTGATACCATACCATTTTCTACTATTATTGTATTTATTTCTGATAAATGAATCATTTTTAATTCTTCACTTCTTACTACTAAATAACTATTTTTATAGCTTAATTTACAGTTTTTATTTACTACTATTGTTCTCCAACCCACTTATATTAAACCTTCTTTCATACATACCTGTTACTGATTTATCTATAAATGTCATTTTTAATAATTTGTCTGTTTTGAAATTCTGTCCAGATTTTCTTCCCTCTCTATCTGTTAATCCAATTTTTGTTAAACTTCCTTGTCCTGTTTCCATTAAGCTTATTAATCCATTTATTGTAGCTTTCTTTTCTTCTTCTTTTAACATTTCAAATTTCTCTTTTTTAGTTATTAACTTATTATATATACTTGTAAAAACTTTATATTCTTTTCGCAATTTTTCTATTAAATATTCAAATAAGTATGTATATCCATTTTGCAATTTTTCATTTTCACTATCTTTTAAATCTTTTTTGTCTTGATTCATAAAATAAATTAATTCTTGAATTTCATAATCAACTATTAACTCTTTTGCTGTTCTTATCTCACTATCACTACATAATCTCATTTTTTCATTATTTTCATCCAAATACTCTTGGTTTTTAAGTATTTTATTTATAATTATTTTAAAATTTTTATATTCAATATTTTTTAATTCTTTATTTTTTATATATTCTTCTAAATTAGTTCTTTTTTCTTTAATATCATATGCTACTTTTATTGGAATTCCTATAAGTTTATATTCTTTTTCTCCTTTTTTGTTTATGTATCCAAAAATTACACTATAGGCTTTATTTTCTCCAGAATATCCTCCATATTTTTCTACTCTTCTACCTGTCTTTAATGGTATTACTGGCTTATCCTTAGAACTATATAAAGTTTGATTATAAAACTCTCCTGTATTTTCTTCTAACATCCTACTTATATAGCAATCTTTATAGTTTACAACTTTTTTAACCTTTTGTATATCTACATTTTTTCTTATAAATCCCATTATCATTCCATGCTTTTCTTGTGGTGTTTTTTCATCTTGCATGTATTTTTTTACATATTCGCCATATTTAAATTCAGATTTATCTCCTTTCCAATTTTTGTTCAAAAGATTTCCTATTGTTGATATAATATATGCATCTTGTGCATGATGATAATTATTTACATTTCTATTTTTATAAATCTTATATTTATCCCTAAAACTATGCGTTAACTCTGCTCTTAACGAATATATTTGTGCATTTTCATATTCATTTTTTAGTAAATTAGTAACATACTTGGTTATTTGTCTTGTTTCTACTAATTGCCTTTGTACAAATTTTTCTCTATCTTGATCTGTTTCAAACATTTTTCTTCTTGTTAATCTATTATATTTAGCTTGTGTTATTAAATTAGCTCTTAAAAGACTTTGCCACCATGCTGTTTGCTTATTTATAATACTATCACTTAATAATAAAGTGTCTGATTTCCTTTGATTTTCTTCTTTTAAAACTAATGCTTTATTATCTATACTATCATCTTTTATGTATGACCTAGGAATTATATGATCTACTTCATATTGGCTTAAATTATTCAAATTTAATGTTTTCCCACTATATAAACATTTTCCATTTTGTACATAATATAAATACATTTTTTCAGTTAATGTTTTATCATTTTGTTGCTTTTTTAATTGTTTATAAACATTATTATCATAATCTTTTAGATAGTTTATTTGATTTTCAATTTGTTCATATTTTTCTAAAAGTTGTTTTGCTCTTTTGTTTATCATCTTTTTATTATATTGCTCTTGTCTTGCAAATTCTATGTATATTTTTTGAGGTTCACATTTTACCGTTCTTACTATTTCCTTTACAACACATATTGTTTGCCAAATTGCTCTTTTATTTGCTGGAGATGTTGGTATTTCTTCTATATCTTTATATTTTATTTTCTCTTCTTTTTTTGGCATTAATTCTTCAAGCTTTTTACCAAAGCCAAATTTTTCTTCATTTATAATTTGCATGAAGTTCATATTTGTTTTTTCTAATTTTTCTATGATATTATCACCATCATATGATTTTATATTTGTTAATAGTTTTTTAGATAATCTAGACCAACCAGTATATCTTTTCTTACATAATTCTTCTACTTGCTTATTATTTAAATTTTTGTACTTTTCTTGTATCTTTCTTTTTAATATTTTCTTTTCTTCAAATATAGTTATCCAGTAAATTAGTTCTTCGCACATATCAATATTTGTATCATCTACTTTACCTAAAATCTTTTCCATATCAATATACGCTTCCATATTAGACATAAAGTTTGTGTCGTCTATAAGTCCTGATATTGTCTCAATTTCTATTTTTTTATGTTTATAATGCTCTTTTATATTTTTTAATGTTACCTTTTTTTGTTTTTTAAATATTTCTTCTATAATGTCTGCTTTATCACTTTTACTTAAATGGTGATTATTTATTCTTATATTGTTTAATTCATTTAATACACAGAATTTTGAATATAATATAGATTGTTTTGGCATAACATCTTCATTAAGTAAATATGTACATTTATTTGTCATCCTTTTTATAAAATTTTCAGCTGTTTTATCTTCATCAACTATTTTTTCAAAATTCCAAGGTCTTATCTTTCCCTCTTCTTTTCTAACAACCCAAGACCATTTTCCTTTTTCATTTGATAATGGCCCTATATAGTATGGTATTCTGAATGTAAATAAGTCTATAATTTTGTCTTTATTTTCTTTTAATGTATTATAATATTTTGATTGATTTTCTAATATTTTTTCTAATTCTCGTTTATGTAATTGATGTGGTATTGCTCCATTTTCTGTAACATTTATTTTTACTAAAAAGTCATTATCTTCAATTTGTTTTATTATTATTTCTTTTTCTTCATTCTCATTTGGTAATTCATTTATTTTCTTTTTTAGTTTTACAAAAAAATCTTCTGGTTTACATTTTTTACATTTTACCCCTGAATTTTTTCCATTATATGCTACATAATTGTTTTCTTTTATGCTTCTAAACATATCTGCATATTCTTCTTTAAAGTATGTTTTGTATATTCTTTTTAAAAGTTTTAAGTCTTCTCCATATTTTTTGTATTTTTCTATCATTGCTTCTGAAATATATGTTTTTCCTTTTAATATATCTTGTAATACAAACCAACTATATATAATACTTATGCACTCATATATGTTGGCATCTTCTTGTAATTCATTTTTAATTTCCTCTTCATTTTCTATTTCTTGTGCAAATGATATCTTTGATTTTTCTATATTTATACCAAATATTTTATTTATATCTGTTTGATACCCTAAAATTGCATTTATAATGTTTACAATTACTGGTTTATCTGTTTTATCGAAACTAAAAAGATTTAGTAATTGTTCCTTTCTATTTGCCTTAGATATATTTTTTTGTTTTAAAATATTTATTATTTCGTGTTCATTTTCATTTAATGTTATTTGATATCTCTCTTCTAAAAATTCAATTATTTCATCTATTTTTTCATTTATTTCATTAGAGTTTTCTGAAAATTCTCCTTCATATAAAAAGTTTCCTCTATATTTTATTATATGGTGAATTGCAAGATATACTAAACGTATATCTACTTTTTCATTTGTATTTGTTAAATAATCTCTTAAATCATAAATTGTTTTAAACTTATTGTAGTAATCTTTATCTGTATATTTTTCATCTGAAAACAAATTATATTTTTGTCCTAAAATCATACTTGCAATATTTTTATCTTCAAAATCTAATGAACTTTCTTTAATTAATCCGAATAAAATTAGGATATTCTTTTTCTATATCATCATACATCAAGCTTTGTAATATATTTATTCTTTCTTTTCTTCTTGTTAATCTTCTTTTTGAACTTCTAAATCCTCTTCTTTGTGCTTGTGTACTAGCTTCTGGAAATATCCTAGCCCCCCACATATTTTTATTATTTTTTTTCAAAATTTTGTTATTATTATCTGTAACACACCATCCAACAGAGCCTACTCCTATATCTAATCCGAATATTATAATTTAGTTCATTTTTCACTTGACAATTTCTCCTTTTCCATGTTATATTTAATTTGCTATAAAATTACTATCTAAAATAGCACAATGAGTTAAAATAAGGTTTAACCTTAAATACCAAGGAAATCTTGGGTTCACTTAGGTGATTAAAAGTTCTAGTTACTAGGACTTTTTTATTTTATACTAACATTTTACTATACTTAATTTATAAAATCAATTGTTTTTTCGGATACCTTCCACTATTTTGTCGTTTATTGTTGTAATGTAGTAGATACCTGTTTAGTGGTCTTTGTAATGTATGGGAAAATTAACTATATTGCTTTTTGCTCTTCTCTTTTTCCGTCTTCTCGTTTTCACGTTGTTTTTCTGGCTGATAGATGGTTCACTTTTCCCAATATTCTATCTCATATTCAAGACCTTCGGCTGTTTCTATTGCTTTCGTGCTAAATCTTTCTTTTCTTTTTCTTATTACGATAAAAATGGTTCTCGTATTGTTAAACATCTTCGTGATATTTCTCCTCTTGCTCAACATTCCAAAGTTTTTAAGGATGTTTTGTTTACTAGAAGACGTTTTAAAACTAATATTGTTGTTCCTACTTACTCTAATCACTCTAGTGATGATATTTGGTATCTTATTACCAATGATGATACTCGTTATGCTTCTCTTAATTATTCTTGTCGCTTCGGTTCTATTGAATGT
>CATKFT010000092.1 GCA_949747745.1 uncultured Clostridia bacterium | reverse complement strand
ATATTGAAAATAATTAATGGGGGTGAAATTATTGGGTAAGATAAAAATACATGAAATAGCAAAAAAATTAGGCTTAACCAGTAAAGAAATTATTGAAAAAGCGACAAAACTTGGAATTGATGTAAAAAATCATTTAAGTTCAGTAGAAGAAGAGGTTGTATCAAAAATTGAAGAAAATTTAGAAGAAAAAGCTAATATAAGTAAGAAAGATAGTTTTTCAAAAGATAAAGAAAATGATACTAAGAAAAGTCAAGAAAATAACAAAAAAGAAAAAAAGAGTGGAGCAAATAAGGAAAGTAAAAAAGGAAAAAAAGAAGATAAAACAGTAGATAATTCAAAAGATAAGAAGAAAAAAAATGAAAAAGAAAAAGCACCTGTTATTATAAGAAGAGAAGTAATTATTTCTGAAGAAGAAATTGCAAGAAGAGAAGAAGAAGAAAAAAAGAGAAAAATGGAGGAGCATAAAAAACAAGTTGGATTTATAGAAAGAAATACAAATAAAGATTATAATATAGTTTATAGAAATAAACCAACAAAACCATTAACTGTTAGTGAATTATTTGGATTAAAACAAGATAAGAAAGAAGAAGTAATACAAAAAGAGGATATAACTAAAGATAGTATAGAAAAGCAAGAAAAGAATGAAACACAACTTAAAGAGAAATTACAAGTAGAAAATATTAATAATGATATAGATAATGCAAAAGTTAATGAAGAAAAGGAAGATATACAAAGTAATAAGGAAAGTAATAGTAACCAAGCAAATACTGTTAATGATGTAAGTAAAAAACAAGCAGAAGACATTAATGAGGATTTAAATAAAAATCAAATAAACAAAGTAGAGAATAATCAAGCAAAAGTTAATAATAGTATGAATAGTGAGCAAAAGAAAAACACTAACAATTTAAATAGTCAAGTAAGAAATATTAGTGAAAATTCAAATACTAATCAATCAAGGAACTTTAATAATATGAGTAATAATCAAAATAGAAATTTTAATAATGGAAGAAATTTTGCAAATAATCAAAATAGAACTTATAATAATAACCAAAACAGAAATAATAACCAAAATAATGGATACAATAATGGTGGAAGAAATTCTAATAATAATCAAAATAGAAATGGTTATAATAGAAATAATAATAATTTTAATAATGGAAGAAACTTTGGAAATAATCAAAATAGAAATAATGGATTTAATAAACGACCTCTTGATGAAAAAGGTATAGAAAAGAACATTAAAAACATAATGACAGATGTAGTAGAAAAAGAAGTAGTTAGAGAATATAATAAATCTATTGATAAACAAAAACAAAATAGACAAGAAGAAAATAGAGCAAGAAGAGGAACAAAACAAAGAAGAAATGATAATGGTTTTGATGAAGACAAATTAAAGAGCTTAAAACAAAGAGATAGATTATCAAACATGTTTGATGATCAAGATGGAGGAATGCTTGACTACTATGATCTAACAACACAAAGAGGTAAGAAAAACAAAAAAAGAGCAAATAAGCAAGATGAACAAAGAGTAAAACAAAAAATATTTGAATTAACAGAAATAACAATTGAAGATCCAATAACAGTAAAGGATTTTGCAGCTGAAATGAAAAAAACGACTGGGGATGTTATTAAAAAATTGCTAGGACTTGGAGTACTTGCAACAATAAATAATGAAATAGATTTTGATACAGCGTTCTTAATAGCAGAAGAATTTGGAATAACAGCTAAAAAGAAAGAAACTGTAACAGAAGAAGATATTTTATTTGATGAAACAGAAGATACAGAAGAAGAATTACAACCAAGGCCACCAGTTGTAGTTGTTATGGGCCATGTT
This sequence comes from uncultured Clostridia bacterium, assembly GCA_949747745.1. The sequence goes on along the minus strand of CATKFT010000092.1, from coordinate 3,742 downwards.
GACCATGGAAAGACTTCACTTTTAGATGCAGTAAGACAAACAAATGTAATAGAAGGAGAAGCAGGAGGAATAACACAACATATTGGTGCATATAAGGTAAAAATTAATGATAGAGAAATAACTTTCTTAGACACACCAGGACATGAAGCATTTACAAGTATGAGGGCAAGAGGAGCACAAGTTACAGATATTGCAATACTTGTAGTTGCAGCAAATGATGGAGTTATGCCACAAACAATAGAAGCGATAAATCATGCAAAAGCAGCAGAAATACCAATAATTGTAGCTTTAAATAAAATAGATGTAGAAGGAGCAAACCCAGAAAAAGTAAAACAAGAACTTATGAAATATGAATTAGTACCAGAAGAGTGGGGAGGAGATACAATATTTGTAGAAATATCTGCTAAAAAAAGAATAAATATAGATGGACTTTTAGAAATGGTATTATTAGTTGCAGATATGAAAGAATTAAAGGCAAATCCTAATAAGCAATCCAAAGGAATAGTTATAGAAGCAAAATTAGATAAATCAAGGGGACCTGTTGCAACTATGCTTATACAAAGAGGAACATTAGATGTTGGAGATACAATAGTAGTTGGTTCTGTTATAGGTAGAATAAGAGCAATGACAGATGATAAAGGAAAAAAAGTTAAAAAAGCAGGACCATCAACACCAGTTGAAGTAATTGGACTAACAGAAGTACCAGAAGCAGGAGATACTTTCTACGAAGTAAAAGATGAAAAAACAGCAAAACATTTAATAGAAAGAAGAAAACGCCAAGAAAGAGAGAAAACAATTAATGCGACAGCAAAGGTAACATTGAATGATTTATTTAGTCAGATAGAAAAAGGAAATTTAAAACAATTAAATTTAATAGTAAAAGCAGATGTACAAGGATCAGTAGAAGCTGTAAAACAATCTTTAGAGAAATTATCAAATGAAGAAGTAGAAGTAAAAGTAATTCATTCTAATGTTGGAGGAGTTACAGAGTCAGATGTAACACTTGCAAAAGTCTCAAATGCTATTATAATTGCTTTTAATGTAAGACCAGATGCAATAGCAAGAGATATGGCAAAAAAAGATGAAGTAGAGATAAAACAATATTCAGTTATTTATCAAGCAATAGAAGATGTTGAAGCTGCTATGAAGGGAATGCTAGATCCAGTATTTGAAGAAAAGGTGATAGGAAATGCAGAAGTTAGACAAACATTTAAAGTAAGTAATGTAGGAACTATTGCAGGAGCATATGTAACAGAGGGAAAAGTTTCAAGAAATGCAGGAATAAGAGTAATAAGAGAAAATGTTGTAATACATGATGGAAAATTAGTATCTCTAAAAAGATTTAAAGATGATGCAAAAGAAGTTAATTATGGATATGAATGTGGTTTACAAATTGAAAATTACAATGATATAAAAGAAGGAGATATATTAGAAATATACATTATGGAAGAAGTAAAAAAATAAAAGGAGATTTTATGGAAAAGAATAATAATCGATTTAATAGAATCAATGAAGAATTAAAAAAAGAAATAAGTCATATAATTACTTATGAAATTAAAAATCCTAATATAAGTGGCTTAATTAGTGTAACAAGAGTAAAAGTTACACCAGACTTAAAATATGCAAAAACATATGTGAGTATATTAAATTCAAAGAATTTAAAACAAACTTTACAAGGATTAAAAAAATCTTCTGGATTTGTAAGGACACAATTAGCCAAAACAATAAATTTAAGAGTTACACCAGAAATTATATTTGAACTAGATGATTCAATAGAATATGGAGCAAAAATAGATTCTATTTTAAAAGATATTATAAAAGATATAGGATCAGAAAATAAATAAAATATAAAAGTAGAATATATGATATTTTACTTTAAGATAAAAGGGAGAAGATTATGACATTAGATAATATAAGAGAAGAAATAAATAAAGCAAATACAATAGTGATATTAACACATGAAACACCAGATGGAGATGCAATAGGTAGCTCTATGGCAATGTATAATTCTTTAAAACAATTAAATAAAGAAGTAGATTTAATAATACCAGAATATGCAGATACTTTTAAATTTCTTCCAAATTCAAAAGAAATAAAAAAAGAGGGGAGAAAGGATGTTTATGATTTAGCAATAGCATTAGATTGTGGAGATATAAAAAGATTGAATGGGTTTGCAAAATATTTTGAAGATGCAAAGGTTACTATAAATATAGATCATCATAGTAGTAATACTATGTTTGCAGATTATAATTTTGTAAATCCAGATGCTCCAGCAACATGTCAAATTTTAATTTTAGTTTTGGAACATTTAAAAATAAACATTACAAAGGAAATTGGAACATGTCTTTTAACAGGGATAATAACAGATACAGGTGGATTTAAATATGCAGCAACTACTGCTGAGACTTTTGAATTTACCGCTTGGCTATTAGGAATTGGAGTTAATGTTGCAGATACATATAAAAGAGTTTTAGAGATAAAGACAAGGAGTAATTTTGAACTTACCAAAATTGCAGAAAATAGGATAGAATTTTTAGAAGAAGGAAAAATTTCATATACATATATAACAAAGGAAGATGAAAATAGAGTAAATGCTAAACAAGGAGATCATGAGGGATTAGTAAATATAGGAAGAGAAATTAAAGGAGTTGAGGTTTCTGTTTTATTAAGGGAAGACAAACAAGGATACAAAGTGTCACTTAGATCTAATAATTATGTTAATGTAGCAGATATATGTGTACTATTTGGAGGAGGAGGACATATTAGAGCTGCTGGTTGTTTACTACATACAAATTTACAAGATGCAAAAGATAAGATAATAAATGAAATAAAAAAGCACTTAAGATAAAAGGAAGAAGATTAGATGGATGGAATTATACAAATAAACAAACCCAAAGACTATACTTCACATGATATAGTAAAAGTTGTAAAAAATATTTTAAATGAAAAAGTAGGACATACTGGAACTTTAGATCCAAATGCTACAGGAGTATTACCATTATTAATAGGCAAAGGAACTAAATTATCAAAATATTTAATAAATCATGATAAGATATATAAAGCAACATTGAAATTAGGAATACAAACAGATACATTGGATATTACAGGTAAAGTATTACAAAAGCAACAAGTAGATATTAACAGTATTTCTGAAGATTTTGTAAAACAAAAATTAAAAGAGTTTTTAGGAAAATTAGAGCAAATACCACCTATGTATTCAGCAATAAAAGTAAATGGAAAAAAGTTATATGAATATGCACGAAAAGGTCAAGAAGTAGAAATAAAGCCTAGAGAAATAGAAATATATGATATAAAATTAGAAAAATTAGATAAGAAAAATTCTGAGATTATTTTTACAATAAACTGTTCAAAAGGTACATATATTAGAACAATATGTGAAGAATTAGCCAATAAGCTTGGAACAATACGGGTGTATGAAAGAATTAGAAAGAATACAAGTAGGAAAATTTAATATAAAAGATGCATTAACAATACAAGAATTAAAGGAGAATGTGAATAATAAAGAGTTTCTAAAAATGCATATTATTTCAATAGAAAATTTATTTAAAACTAGTAGTGCTATATGTCTAGAAAATAAGCAATTAGAATTGTTTTTAAATGGAGTAAAGTTACACAAAGAATTACAAAATGATATTTATAGAATATATGATAAAAAAAGTAAATTTATAGGACTTGGACAGATGAAAAATAATTTGTTAAAAAGAGATATAATACTATAATT
>CATKFT010000091.1 GCA_949747745.1 uncultured Clostridia bacterium | reverse complement strand
TTTATAAATAAAAAAAAGTCAATAGCCAAGCACGTTTCAAGACTACTAACCTTTAATGGAGCCACTTCCCAGATTCGAACTGGGGACCCCCGCATTACAAGTGCGGTGCTCTGGCCAGCTGAGCTAAAGTGGCGTTGGTGACCCGTACGGGACTCGAACCCATGTCTCCGCCGTGAAAGGGCGGTGTATTAACCGCTTTACCAACGGGCCATAAAAGAATGCTAAATTTTCATTTAGTATCCTTTTGGTGAACCATCGCAGACTCGAACTGCGGACAACTTGATTAAAAGTCAAGTGCTCTACCACCTGAGCTAATGGTCCAATTCTGTACTGCAAAATTACAGTACTTTTATATATTACTACATTTTTGTTCACTTGTCAATAATTTTTTCACATTTTTTTCACATTTTTGTTATATGATAATGATTTTTATTAAAAATTTTACTTATATCAATAACTATAAGAAAAAATGTATACTATTAGTTATTAGATGTTTTACTTTAAATTGTAAAAATCTGTTTTTATTTTATGCATTTAATTTAGCTATAATTTCTTCCACGTCTATTCCATGTACATCACATGCTTCTTCTATTGTTTCTTCTTGTGATGCTGGACAACCTAAACAATGCATTCCTGCTTCTAATAATATTTCTGCTTTCTCTGGTGCTATTTCTAATAGCTCTCCTATTTTGGTTGTTTTTTCTATTTTCATAGTAAAATTCCTCCTTTTTTATATTTTTTCATAATTTTATCATATTTATTCAAAAAAGTATAGACAAATTATTTTTTTTGTTGTATTATATTTTTTGTTGTTAGGTGGTGATGATTATAGATAAACTTATTCATCTTTTCTTTATTACTTTCATTTTTAATATTTTTGTCGTTTTTTATTCAATTTATACTTTTTTCGATATTAAAATTTTCCACAATTTGCAAGGGTCAAAATTAAATATCAAAAAACGTAAATTTATGTAAGGGTTTTAGTTATGAAAAATTTAATGTTTTTTATAATTAGACAGGACTTTAATTGAAAGGACCGAATTTTTATGACTTTTAAAAGTTTTATTAGGCGATTTTGTTTATGCCTTTTTGTTTCATTTGCTTTTTGTTTTATTGGTTTTGTTTTATTTAAACCTATTTACTATTCTAATTCTGTAATTATTCCATATTCTTTACATTCCTATGATATATGTATAAAAAATCCAGAATTATGGAATACTATAAAATTCTATTTTATTATTTTTTATATTGCTTCTTCTTTTATATGTTCAAATTGTTTGTATTCATTATTTTTTAGTAAGAAGCATAATGTTAAATCTAAAGCAAGTGTTATTCACAAAAATGCCTATTCGAATATTAAACAATCCACAAATAATAAGGATTTGTTATTATTTGTTGGAAAAAATGAAAGTAATAATTTGGTATTTATTCCAGAAAAAAGTTTGTATCAAAATATTTTGATTACTGGTACTATTGGTAGTGGTAAAACTAGTTCTTGTATGTATCCATTTACAAGACAGCTTATGGCTTGTAATAAGAATAATTCTCGAGAAAAGCTTGGTATGCTTATTTTAGATGTTAAAGGCAATTATTATAAGGAGGTATTAAATTTTGCTACTGCTACTAATAGACTTGATGATTTATATGTTATTGAACTTCGGTGGTAGTATAAAGTATAACCCTTTAGATAAACCTAATTTAAAACCAGCTGTTTTAGCAAATCGTTTGAAAACTATTCTTATGCTTTTTTCTCCAAACAATTCTGATTCTTATTGGCTTGATAAAGTTGAAGCTGTTTTAACTGAGGCTATAAAGTTTTGCAGATTATATAATAATGGATATGTTACTTTTTTAGAAATTCATAAGCTAATTACTATTCCTAATTATTTTATTGACAAACTTGATATTGTTAAAGACATTTTTATATCTGGAAAATTGTCAAAAAAAGATTGTTACGATGCTCTTTCTTCTATTAACTTTTTTGAAAAGGAATTTAATTCTCTAGATTCTAGAACTTTATCCATTATTAAGTCTGAAATTACTCGTATTACAAATTGTTTTATTTCTGATTATGATGTTATGAATACTTTTTGTCCTAAAAAGGAAGACATTAGTTTTAATGGATTTAGGGATTTAGTAGATAATGGTAAAATTGTTGTTCTTAATATGAATATTGCTGAGTATAGAAGTTTATCTAAAATTATTGCTACTTATCTTAAATTAGATTTCCAAACCGAAGTTATGAGTAGACTTAGTAGATTTCCTTCTAATTCATTTAGAAGTGTTGCATTTATTTGTGATGAATTTCACGAATATTGTTCCAGTTCAGATGCTGATTTTTTTGCTCAATCAAGAGAGGCTAAATGTATTAATATTGTTGCAACTCAGAGTTATTCTTCCTTACTTAATTCTATTAATAACCAATATGCTGTAAAAGTTATTATTCAAAATTTGATTAATAAGTTTTGGTTTAGAACTGATGATATTAATACTATTGATGATATTCAAAAACAAATTGGTAAGGAAGATAAGATTAAAATTTCTAAAAGCATTTCTGAAAGTGCTAAGGAAACTCATTATAGTTATTTTACTAATTCATTAAATTCTAAAAATTCTAATTTATCTGAAAGTATAAATGAATATATTCAAAATGATTTTATTTATGATACAAATTTTTTTACACAAGGATTAGAAACTTTTTCTTGTCTTTCATTTTTGTCTGATGGATATAAAATTTTAAAACCTATGAAATTGCATTTAATGCCATATTTTTTTAAGTAATTAAATGTTTATATTTAATTGTTTTTACATTATTATTTTTTTATCCTGCCATTTTTGTAAATAAAATTATGCTTATAGTAGTAATAGGTTTATAGGTAAATCCTTTATTAAAAACCTAAATATATTATATAAAGGTTGTTGTTATTATGAAAAATAAAAAATTATTTTATTCCATTTTTACTTTAGTTTTATTTTTTACTATTTTATTTTGTTACACTAATTATTCCTATTGTGCTGATGCTAAACTTGTAAATACTTTAAAAAAAGCTTTCGAGCAAATTCAAGATTGGATGTTAAAACTTGCAACCCCTCTTGCAGCTGTAGCTGCTGTTGTTGGTGCATTTATGCAGAAGTTTAGTTTTGGTGATGAAGAAAGAATTAGAATTGGTAAGAAATTAATTAAAAGCACGTTGTTTTCATATGTTTTTGTTTTGGCTATTAATTTAATTTTGTCTGCTATTAAATCTTTGATTTAAAAATATGGATACATAATATTTATATATAATTGTTTTCTATATTAATTAGTTTTTAATAAATTGTTATTTTAAAATTACTAACTATTTAAATTAAAGTTTATTAAAGGAGGAATTTTTTTGGAGGAAGAAATAAATATTGCTGAAGTAATTATTAATGCAATTAATACAATTTTTCAAACTATTTTTTCGTCTATTGATAATAATTTATATTCTATTTTAGACAACATTACTTTCATTAATACTGATATTTTAAATTCTTCATATTTTAGAAATATCTTTGGTACTTCAACTACAAATGGAATTTTATTAATTGCTAATGCTCTTATTTTGGGATTTCTACTATATTATGCAGGTAAATTGGTATTATCTAATTTTTTAATTACTCAACCAGAAAGACCTATTAGTTTTATTTTCAAACTAATTATTTTTGGTATTTGTATGAATTCTTCTATATTTATTTGTGAACAGTTTGTTTTTTTTACTTCTTGTATTTCTGGTAGTATACAAGAAATAGGCAATAATTTATTTGGCACTTCTATTTCTTTCTCCAATTTAGTAAGTAAATTAAATACTATTATTCAAATAGAGGAAAATAGTTTTACTATTTTTTCAATTGATGGATTACTAAAAAGTATTATTTCAATTAGTTTTTTAAATTTAACTTTTTCATATGCTATTCGTTATATTATGATAAAGGTATTTATACTTATATCTCCTTTTGCTTTTTTATCTCTTAGTATATCTTCTACTTCTGGATTTTTTAAAGCTTGGATAAAGTGTTTTTTATCTTTACTATTTGTACAAATATTAGTATCTCTTGTATTAGTTGTTATCTTTTCACTTGATTTTAGTAGTAATAACATTTTTTCAAAATTTCTACTTTGTGGTGCAATTTTTGCCCTACTTAAGGCTAATTCATATGTGCGTGAATTTATGGGTGGAATTAATACTGATTTATCTAATGGTTTTAATGGGATTAAATCTTTTATAAGATAATTTATAAACTATTTATATTATTTTAGTCTTTATAAAAGAACGAGAAATCGCTCGTCCTTTAAAGTTTAACTTTTTTGATTTAATTATTATATAGGAGGATTTTTGTTTTATGAAATTTATTTTTCCACAAAATTATAATTTTAATAGTAAATTATTTGGTTTTATTGATTATTCTACAGCAATATTAAATGTAGTATGGTGTAGTTTTATATTTTGCCTTGTTAATTTAATTTTTTCTAATCTGAATTTTAAAATATTTTTGTTTATCTTTTTATGCTTTCCTGTGCTTATTTTTAGTATTGTCCGGATTTAATCATGAGAATATATTGTACGTTTTTTTGTATATTATAAAATACATTCGTAGCCCTAAAGTTTATCTTTATAAGAAATATTGAAATTTCATAAAATTCATCTTTCTATTTTGTCTAGTGAACTTTTCACTTTTTGCATGTTTTTTGTTACATGTACATAGTTAATTGTAATTCTTATATAACTTTACTTGTACTAACGCTTCTATTTCTTCTAATTTTGTTGAAAATACATATGTTAAGCTGTGTATCATGAAGCACTACTTATTTTTGCCTTTCTTCTGTAACTCTAAAATATACTTTTAGCCTTTCTACTTTTAATGTTTCTCTTCTTTCATTAAAAAGTAAATATTCATCTGAATGTTTTGTTTTATACATTTTATTGTATTTTATTTTAAATAGTTATAATTTTTATTGTATATTTTGTCTTATAATGATATAATTTTTATGTCTTTACAAATGATTAAAATTTATTTGTTTATTATGAGGGGATATTTTTATGAAACTTGAACATACAGATTTATCTATGATTTTCTCTACAACAGAGCTTTCAGATGTCTTTTTTACCGAATATTTATCACAAGCAAATGGTGATTTTATTAAGGTTTATTTATATATTCTATTTTTATCAAAATATGGTAAAGATGTTAGGCTAAATGATCTTTCAAAAAAACTCGCCCTACCTCTTAAAATAATTCAAGATGCTCTTAAGTACTGGGAAGATGCCGAAGTTTTAATTAAGAAAAATACTGGATATATTGTAAATAATCTTCAAGAAATTGAACTTCATAAGTTATATAAGCCGAAACTTTCTTCTCGTGTAAATCTTGAAGATGCTTCCAAAAATCAATATAGAGCAAAAGCTATTGAAGATATTAATGCATCTTTCTTTCAAGGAGTTATGTCTCCATCTTGGTATAATGATATTGATTTGTGGTTTAAGAAGTATGAATTTGATGAACAAGTTATGATTGCTCTTTTTAGGTATTGCTTTGAACGTTCTGCTTTGCATAGAAATTATATTCAAGCTGTTGCTGATGCTTGGCATAAGAATGATATTAAGTGTTGGGCAGATCTTGATTCTTATTATGAAAAACAAGAAAAATTAGCTATTATTAAAAAGTCTATTTCAAAAAAATTAGGATTAAATAGAACTTTAACTCAATATGAAGAAGCTTATATTGAAAAATGGAGTGTTGACTTTTCTTTTCCTTTGGATGTTATTGAGCTTGCTCTTAAAAGAACTACTTCAAAAACAAATCCTAGTTTTGATTATATTGATAAAATCCTTTGTGATTGGAATGAAAGGAATCTGAAAACTGTTACTAAAGTTCAAAAGTTTTTAGAAGATATGAAAACAAAAAAGGCTGATATTAAAAATTTAGAGAAGAAAAGCTATAATAATTATGAGCAACGTAAATATGATAATTTTGATTCTTTATATGCTAATGTGCAAAAAGCTTAATATTTTATTTTGTATGGATATAAACCAATAAATGTACAATTTTAATCTTAAAAACCTTACACCAGCATATAAAAATTGTTATTACATATTAAATTTGCATAAGCAAGAAAGGTCGTTTTTTATGGGTAATTCTACTTTGAAGAATTTATTAAAAGATTATGAACAAAAAAGGTTAAATGCTATTCTTGATTTGGATAGAAGAAAATCTGAATTGTTTTCTTCTAATCCTGATTTGGAAAAAATTGAAGCTGAACTTAATATTTCTTCTTTAAATTTGGCAAAAGCATTTTTATCTACTCCTAATGATACTAATTGTATAAATGATTTAAAAAATAAAATCGATGATTTAAAAAATAGAAAAAATATTATTTTAAAAAATTTAAATATA
>CATKFT010000090.1 GCA_949747745.1 uncultured Clostridia bacterium | reverse complement strand
TAACACCATCTAATAATTTTTTTCTGGCTTCTTCACCATATTTAATTTCTTTTGCCATTTTTTATCAATTCCTTTCTTTTTACTATATTTATTAAAAATTAATTTTTAAATTTTGTATACATTTTATATAAATGTATATTTTTTCTATTCAACTACTGCTAATATATCGCTTTCTCTTACAATTATTAGTTCTTCTCCTTCGTATTTTACTTCTGTTCCAGAATATTTACTTACAACTACTTTGTCTCCTTTTTTTACTTCTAATCCGAATAACTTTTCCGTCTTGTTTTAATCCTGCTCCTACTGCAAGTACTTCTGCTATTTGTGGTTTTTCTTTACTATTTGCAGAAAGAATAATCCCACTTTTAGTAGTTTCCTCACTTTCAATCATTTTAATAACAACTCTGTCTTGTAATGGTTTTAACATTTTGATTACCTCCTTCAAAATTTCGAAGAAATTTTGCACCTTTCATTCTTTATTTCACATAAGTAAACAAAAAAGTCTTTAGCAACATAAATTCAGTCACATCTATATTACTAGTTAGCACTCTCTTTCTTCGACTGCTAATAATTTATACCTTTTAAATCCAAATGTCAATAGAATTTAAATAAATTCACACATTTTTCACAAAAAATACCCATACATCATTGTATGAGCATTTTTTATTATTATTCTCTTGTTCATTTTTCTGTAATAAATATTTTTTATACAAAACCTATTGTAACTTATTAGGTGGGTAACAAATTTATGTATAAATTATTTTATAGTAAATCTAAAATATATTTTTCATTATGTTTTTTAAATCCAAATTTTTCATATAACTTTATTGCACAAGGATTAGTAGAATCAAGCTCGATTTTTTTACATTCAATTTCTTCAAGAAAATCTAAAATTTTTTTCATTAATACATTTTGTATTCCTTTACATCTATAATCCTCATCTGTGTATACACTTGTTATATACGCTTTTTGGCCATTAAGAAATAATGTATTAGGTATCATCTGATGAATAATTACTCCATTACTTGCAACTGTTCTTTTATTACTTTTATCTATTGCTATATAAATATAAATTGTTTTATTCAATTCTTGTAATAAGACTTTTTTTATGTTTTTTCTAGCTTTCTCTTCATTATCAAACACTAACCCATCTTTATTACAACTATATATATCTTGCTTTATTTTTAAATCTATTAATGATTCTATGTCATTTGTATCTGCTTTTTTATATATTAGTTCCACTCTATTATTCTCCTTCTTAAATTTATTTTAAATATAAAATTTCTTAGCAAAACCTATTACAACTTATTGGGTTGGTAACAAAAGGGTACAATTTTCTCTGTTTTTTCTTATGTATTTATTAGTTTATGTTTATATTTTACTGCAATAGTAATGATATATAATTGTCTTTTCACTATCATCTATACATTATAATAACATATATTATTTATTAACTCTTATACTCTATCTAATTTTATTTTCATCTTTTCTTTTTCGTAGTCGCCCTAACCAATTCCTTAAATAGAGGTGCAGGACGGTTTGGTCTTGATTTAAATTCTGGGTGAAATTGTCCTGCTACAAAAAATGGATGTGATGGTATTTCTACTATTTCTACTAAACTTCCATCTGGTGATGTTCCAGAACAAATCATACCTGCTGTTTCAATTCTTTCTTTATAATTATTATTAAATTCGAAACGATGCCTATGTCTTTCTGATATTTCACTCTCCCCATAAATACTTTTTGCTATTGTTCCTTCTTTTATTATGCATGGATATGCCCCAAGTCTCATTGTTCCACCTTTTTTGTTTACTCCTATTTGGTCATCCATAATATGTATAACAGGATTTTGGCAGATTTCATCAAATTCTGCTGAATTTGCATCAGTTATTCCTAGTACATCTCTTGCAAACTCTACAACTGCCATTTGCATACCAAGACATATTCCTAAAAATGGTATATTATTTTCTCTTACATAACGAATTGTTTGAATTTTCCCCTCTATACCACGGTTTCCAAATCCTCCTGGTACAACAACTCCATCTATATCTTTTAAAATTTCAGATACATTATCTTTTGTAACTGTTTCAGAATCTATAAATTTTATTTTTGTTTTTACATTATTTGCAAACCCTGCATGTGTTATACTTTCTGCAACTGAAAGGTATGAATCTTCAAGTTGAATATATTTTCCAACAATAGCAATTGTAACATTTTCATCTTCTTTAATTTTTCTTATATTTGAAATCATCTCTTCCCATTCGTGGTTATCTGGTATTCTATCTTCTAAGTGTAATTTTTGACAAACTTCTCTTGCAAGTCCTTCTTCTTCTAGCATTAATGGTACAGCATATAAACAATCTGCTGTTTTATTAGGAATAACACTTGTTTTTCTAACATTACAAAATAGTGCAAGTTTATCTTTTATATTTTCAGGTATATCATTTTCAGTTCTACATACTAATATATCAGGCTTAATACCTAAGCTTTGTAATTCTTTTACAGAATGTTGAGTTGGCTTTGATTTTATTTCATTTGAACCAAATATGTATGGAAGTAATGTTACATGTATATATGCTACATCTTCAGGATTTTTTTCTAATCCAATTTGACGAATTGCCTCTAAAAATGGTAAACTTTCAATATCACCAACAGTGCCTCCTATTTCTGTAATTACAATATCTATTCCATCATTTTCAAAACTATAAATATTTTCTTTTATTTCATTTGTAATATGAGGTATTACTTGTACAGTTTTTCCTAAGTAATCTCCTCTTCTTTCTTTATTTATTACATTAGAATAAATTCTTCCTGTTGTAATACTTGAATTTTTAGTTAAATTTTCATCTACAAATCTTTCATAATGTCCTAAGTCTAAATCTGTTTCTGCTCCATCATCTGTAACAAAAACTTCTCCATGTTCAAATGGACTCATAGTACCTGGATCTATATTTATATATGGGTCAAATTTTTGAATTGTTACTTTGTATCCTCTATTTTTAAGTAATCTTCCAAGAGATGCTGCTGTTATTCCTTTTCCAAGTCCTGAAACAACTCCTCCTGTTACAAAAACATATTTTGTATTCATTTTTTCTCCTC
>CATKFT010000089.1 GCA_949747745.1 uncultured Clostridia bacterium | reverse complement strand
ATCACTACTACTAACTAAAAATTTATATTATATTTTTCTAAAGTAAAAGTATTATTTTATAATTTAATACTTTTACTTTTATTTTAATTTTTTATTTAGAAAATCTCCGCTTTCCAAAATCCTATTTTATTTTCTCTTGCTTGTTTTTGTAATTTTTCAAATCTCTCCACATATTTTACATTTGGTGGATATGTTGCAACTTTTGCATATCCTTCTTTTAATAATTTTTCGTTTAACATTTCTCCGTTTTCTAAATATACATATGCAAGTAATCTTCCATATTTATCAGTTTGTGATACATCAAATTCAAGCTTTATTGTCTTGTTTTGTATTAAATTTTTTGTATAATTTGATGCCTCTTCTCCATATTCTGTATTTTTAGTAGTATCTGGATGTACACTTTCTGGTGTGTCCACTCCTATTAATCTAACTTTTGTTTCTTTACCATTATAATTAATTTTAAATGTATCCCCATCTGTTACAGATATTACTTTATAACTATCTTCTAATGTATTTGTTGTTGTTATTCCTAGTACTTCTATTATTTCTTCTTTTTTTATTGTTCCTGCTATAATTCCTGATACCAATACTATTAATGTAATTATTGTTTCAATTATATATTTTTTTTGTTTCTTAGTTAACTTCATAATATTTTCCTTCCTCATTTTTATTTTATACTAATCCTACAAAAATGTCTTTTTTTCATATTATATCATTACAAAAAATTGCTTGCAAGCCTTTTGTAATGTAAGTTTTTTACATTTTTTGGTGTTTGACAAATCCATATTTTAAGTATAAAATATAAGATGGGTTTATAAGAGATTATAAACTTACTTGAAGGGAGTCTTGTTATATGGATAATTTACTTCACATAGGATTAGATGTTGGTTCTACTACTGTTAAAGTTGTAGTAATGAACAGTAATTTAGATACAATAGAAATGTCTTATAGAAGGCATTTTTCAGATACAAAAAATACAATTTGTGATGTTTTAACTGAACTCATTAATAAATATTCTAATAATACTTTCACAGTCGCTCTTACTGGTTCAGGTGCAATGAGTGCTTCAAAATTTTTAGATTTGCCTTTCATTCAAGAAGTAGTTTCATGTAAAAGAGCTGTTGAAAAATATATTCCTGAAACTTCAGTAGTTATTGAACTTGGTGGTGAAGATGCTAAAATTATTTATTTTGATAAATCTATTGAACAACGTATGAATGGTACTTGTGCAGGTGGTACTGGTGCTTTTATAGACCAAATGGCATCTTTGTTAAATACTGACACTGCACGGATTAAATGAATTTGCTAAACACTATAATACTATTTACCCTATTGCCTCTCGTTGCGGTGTTTTTGCTAAAACTGATATTCAACCACTTTTAAATGAAGGAGCTAAAAAAGAAGATATTGCTGCATCTATTTTTCAGGCAGTAGTAAATCAAACTATTAGCGGTCTTGCTTGTGGTAGACCAATTAGAGGAAATGTTGCTTTTTTAGGTGGTCCTTTAAATTATTTATCTGAGTTAAGAAATAGGTTTATTGAGACTTTAAAATTAACTCATGAAAAAACTATTATGCCACAAGATGCTCATATGTTAGTTGCTAAAGGAGCTTGCCTCGATTCTATTAATAATCCCCCTATTTCTGTAGAGAAATTAAAAAGCAAAATAGAGGTTTTAAAAATTTCACATGATGATACAACTATTCCATTAAATCCTTTGTTTAGTATAGATGCAGATTATGATGATTTTTGTAAAAGACATGATAATGATAAAGTTTCAAGAACTGATTTAGCAACTTATTCAGGCGATTGTTTTGTTGGAATTGATGCTGGATCTACTACTACTAAACTTGTTTTAATTGATAGAGATGGTAATTTATTATATTCTTTATATGGAAGTAATGAAGGAAATCCTTTAAACAGTGTTATAAATATGCTTCGTTCTATGTACTCTATTTTGCCAAAAACAGTAAAAGTTAGATATAGCGGTGTCACAGGTTATGGGGAAAAATTAATTCAAACTGCATTAAATGTAGATTTAAATGAAATTGAAACTATTGCTCATTACACTGCTGCAAAGCAGTTTATGCCTGATGTTACAAGTATTGTTGATATAGGCCGGCCAGGATATGAAGTATATTAAAATAAAAAATGGTATTATTGATAATATTATGCTTAATGAAGCTTGTTCTTCTGGATGTGGTTCTTTTATAGAAACTTTTGCAAAAAGTTTAAATCTTTCAATTAGTGAATTTGTTGATGAAGCCATTAAATCAAGACATCCTGTTGATCTTGGTTCAAGATGCACTGTTTTTATGAATTCAAAAATTAAACAAGCTCAAAAAGAAGGTTACGCTGTTGGTGACATTTCAGCTGGTCTTTCTTATTCTGTTATAAAAAATGCTATTCAAAAGGTTATGAAAGTGCGTGATACAAAAACTTTAGGTGAACATATTGTTGTTCAAGGTGGAACATTTTATAATGATGCTGTACTTCGTGCTTTTGAATTAATTGTTGGTAAAAAAGTTGTACGTCCAGATATTTCTGGACTAATGGGAGCTTATGGTGTAGCACTTCTTGCAAAAGAACAGTTTGAGGCAAATTTTGATATGGATTATTATTCTACTATTTCAAAACTCGATGAGCTAGATAATTTGGATATTAAAGTAACTCATACTAGATGTAATATTTGTGAAAACCATTGTTTACTTACTATTAATAAATTTAGTAATGGAAAAAAACATATTTCAGGAAACCGTTGTGAACGTGGTGCTGGTGTTGTTTCTGATAATACAAAATTACCAAATTTAGTAAAATATAAATTTGAAAGAATCTTTGATTATACTCCACTTGATGAAGAGAATGCTATTCGTGGAACAATTGGTATTCCTAGGGTTCTTAATATGTATGAAGATTATCCTTTCTGGTTTACATTTTTTACATCTTTAGGTTTTAGAGTTATTTTATCTGAAAAAAGTAATAGAAAAACTTATGAAAAAGGTATGGAATCTATGCCATCAGAATCAGTATGCTATCCTGCAAAACTTGCTCATGGGCATATTATTAGTTTAATAAATTCTGGCATAAAAACTATATTCTATCCTTGTATTCCTTATTCAAGAAAAGAATACGAAAAAGCAGATAACCATTATAATTGCCCTATCGTTATATCTTATTCAGAAGTTTTAAAAAATAATATTGAAGAATTAAAAGATTCAAGTATTAAGTTCTTAAATCCATTTCTACCTTTTGATTCTAAAAATCTTACTAAAAGAATTTTAGAATTAGATGAGTTTAAGGAATTCGGATTTACAAAAAAAGAATTGCTTGAAGCTGCCTCTAAAGCAGAAATTGAATATCAAAATTGTAGAAATGATATTCATGCTAAAGGAAAAGAGGCTTTAGAATATATTGAAAAAAATAATTTAAAAGGTATCGTTCTTGCTGGAAGACCTTATCATGCTGATCCAGAAATTAATCATGGTATTGATACTTTAATTACAAGTCTTGGATTATGTGTTTTAACTGAAGATAGTATTGCTGACAAAGCCGATGTAAAAAGACCTTTAAGAGTTGTTGACCAATGGATGTTCCATGCAAGATTATATGCTGCTGCTGAATTTGTTGGTAAGCATGATAATTTAGAGCTTATTCAACTTAACTCTTTTGGTTGTGGAGTTGATGCTGTAACAACTGACCAAGTTGAAGAAATATTATCAAGCTTTGAAAAAATGTATACTCTTATAAAAATTGATGAAGTAAATAACCTTGGTGCTGTTCGAATTCGTATTCGTTCTTTACTTGCAAGTATGGAGAAACGTTTAGCTAAGAAAAAAGACAGTTGTAATATTGGTAACTATGGTATTAACAAAATTCCTTTTACAAAAGAAATGAAAAAGGATTATACTATATTAGTTCCACAAATGGCACCTATTCATTTTGAACTTATTGTATCTGCTGTTGCTTCTTGTGGATATAATGTAGAATTATTAAAGGAATGTACTCCTCATACTGTTGAAACAGGACTTAAGTATGTAAATAATGATGCTTGTTATCCATCAATTTTAACCACAGGACAAATGATTGAAGCATTAGAATCTGGCAAGTATGATTTAGATAAAACAGCACTTATAATGTCTCAAACAGGTGGTGGTTGTAGAGCTACAAATTATATTGGTTTTATACGCAAGGCTTTAAAAGATGCAGGTTTTGAAAAAGTTCCTGTTATATCTTTTAATGTTGTTGGTATGGAAAAAAATGCAGGATTTAAATTAACAATTCCCATGGTAGAAAAATTAATTCGTGCTATAATTTATGGAGATTTACTACAAAAAATGCTAACCAAAAATAGAGTTTATGAAGTACATTCTGGCGAAACAAAAAAATTATTTGATATATGGATGGATAAATGCAAAAATTTAGTTAAATCTACAAATACTAAACAATTTAAACAAAGTATTTATGATATAGTAAATGATTTTGAAAAAATTGAAATAGACACAAGTATAAAAAAACCTAAGGTTGGTATTGTTGGTGAGGTACTAATAAAATATCATCCTTTTGGAAATAATTTTGTAGCTGATTTATTAGAACATGAAGGAGCTGAAGTAATACTTCCAGATCTTATGGGATTTGTAAAATTTATGGCAACACATAAAATTACATT
>CATKFT010000088.1 GCA_949747745.1 uncultured Clostridia bacterium | reverse complement strand
TGTACAATCAATATATATTGCATCTTCTGCTTTTTTTAACGGTGCAATTTCTCTTGTTGAATCTATCTTATCTCTATTTTTTACACTTGCTAAAATTTCTTCATATACGCAGTCTATACCTTTTTCTAAATTTTGTTTAACTCTTCTTCTTGCTCTTTCTTCTGGTGTTGCATCTAAATATATTTTTATATCTGCATTTGGAAATACAGTTGTTCCAATGTCTCTTCCTTCTACAATTACATTTTTTCCTTCTGCCATTTTTCGTTGTAAATGTAATAGATTTTCTCTAACTACTTTTAATGTACTTACTGCTGAAACAAATTCATTTACTTTTGAAGTTCTTATTTCTAAACTAACATCTTTTCCATTTAAGAAAACATTATTTTCTGTATCTATTTCAATGTTAATTTCATGTAATAATTTTTTAATTTTCTCTTCTTCATCAATTTTAACATTATTGTTTATCATTTCTAATGTAACACATCTAAAAGTTGCTCCTGTATCTATATTTATTAAATTAAATTTTTCTGCAATTATTTTTGCTATTGTTCCTTTTCCAACTCCTGCTGGCCCATCTATTGCTACTATAAATGACATTTTTTTCCTCCTCATTTCTATCTTTTTTACTTACAAAAAAGGCATTATTTAGTTTTAGTTACATATATTTTTTATACTAAGCCCTTACCTTTTAATTTAAAATAGTGTTCTTTATAATTTGAATCATATATACTTATTATTCTTCTTTTTTTTCTGGCATTTGTATCCCTTTTACTACAACATCCATATTTTCTACATTCATAGCAGTTAATCTTTCAATTTCTTTTTCTGCTTTTATTTTAAATTCACGTATTAAATCTATTATATTATACCCATATAAAACAATTACTTCCATGTATATACTTGGTCCGATTTTTAGCATTTTCTACCCTTGTTTTTGCAATTTTATGTATTGCTTGAGTCTTATGTGCCATATGCTCTATAATTTGTCTAAATACACTATCTGATATAGTGAAATTTCCTAAATAGCTAAAAGTTGGTCTTATAATAGATTTTTCAGATATATAAGGAGCTTCTCCCCTTCCTTTTGATTTAAATATCTGCAATGGATCTAATAAATAACCTGAAAAATCTTTTTTCAATTCAAATGTTGGAACAGGTATTACATGTTTTCCCTCTGTTGTACGAATACGCCTTGCTGTTTGCATTTCTTCATCTGTTGCTACATCTTCTATATAAATAAATTTACATATTTCAGGAAGTCCTAAATTCTGTGAAATTTTTTTAACCATATTATCCGATGTTCCAAGTATTAATATTTTATCTGGATTATATATCTTTATAGCATTTAAAACATCATCTTTTTCTTCATTTTCTATAAATAAAGCATGTTTTACTGTTTCAATTTTAGTTGGTGCTTTTTTAGCCGAGTTTCCTGCTATAATCTCATGGTTTTTTATAAATAAACCATCATCTATAATATAATTAATTCCATATTCGCTTGCAACAAATCCTGCCCTATAGCTTTTTCCTGTTCCGTGAAGGGCCAACAAATGCATATACTTCTATATTGTCTAATTTACTCATATTTTATTACTCCTTTAAATCTAGTTGTATTATAATATTCTTATATCGTCATTATTATAACACTATATAAATAAATTGAAAAGTAAATTTTATCTTTCTATAAAATATATGTCACAAGCATTCATCCTTTGTACCCATTTATATGATGAACAATTTAATGTTTTTGTTAATATGTTTAATAGTTCATCATTATTTAATCCACCATTTATAAATACTGTTATTCCATTTTGAATATCAACTTTTTCAAAAATTTCTTCTAATTTTTCTTTGTTAAATAACTCTGAATCTAGTATATATGAATTATCTATTTTAGTAAACATATATATATCATCTAAAAATCTATTTTGGTTCTTATTAAAAATATATAAACATGGTCGATTGTGTTCTTCTTCTATTATCGAAACAATTTCTTTTTTATCTTTGTATAAGTAGAAAAATGGTAAATATACTGTATGTTGAAGTATTAACATTAAAATAAATGTTAAAGTTAATGCTATGTATGTATTTTTTTGCGATAATACTTTCCCAAGTGCTACTTTAAATAAGTAAAACACACCAATTACCATTAATGGACAAATTGGCATAATATATCTTAATTCTTGATAAGGTGAGACAAGTGCTACTATTAAAAAATAGCATATTGTTGGACTAAATACTAACCAAAATTCCTTATTTTCAAATTTTAACGTTACTTTTTTGTTTTTTGCAATTTTGTAAACAGCAATTATTACTATTGAAATTAATATTACTATTAAAGCTCCATTAAATGTATTATTATTTAAAATTCCTATATATCTACCAAGTGAGTTCCACATATTTTCTAACTTTTCTAAACTAGAAATTGCTCCAACTCCTCTATATCCCATAAACATATGTACAAATGAATATGGAAAAATTGCAAGTGATATACATGCTGAAATTATCATCATTACAACATATTTTACTATATTTTTTATGTTTTTCTCTTTTATAAATTTTATCATATAAATAACAAATAGCATAAATAAGAATACTAAATAATAATAGTGTGTTAATGAACCTATAATTATGAATATCGACATTATTAATAAGTCTTTTAGTTTTAATTCTTTTTTATTAAAATTTATCATATGTAAATATGATATAATTAGTAAATTTAAGGCATTTAAAGCATACATCCTTATAAATATAGTAGTGTCAATTGAAGCCAATGTAAAGCCATTAACGAGCACAATAAATACCCCATATAACTTACTATTAAATATCTTACTTGTTATTAAATAAATATATATACTTGATATTATAAATATTATAAGGTTTGGAATAATACCTGTCCATTTTGAAAAAGAATCTATTGTAAACATTGATGCTATTCTTAATATAAAATAGTAAAAAGGTGGATGTACATCATTTTTTTGATTTTCATACACTGGTAAAAAATCTTTTGCTTCTTCATTTGAAATAGAAAAATAGTCCATATAATAATCATTTGTATGCCAATTATTATAAAAGTCTTCATTATTCATAATATCAACTTTATCGTAATTCATTAAACCATATGAATATCCCTCATCAATATGGAAATATGGTTTATCTATTCCATACTGTATATGTAATAAAACTTGTAAAATTATAATAGATACTAATAATATTGTAAGTATTGTATTTTGATTTTTCTGTATAAATTTCTTTATTTTTTCCATATTTTTTCTCCTTTAATTATATAATCTATAAAAACAAAAGTGGATTCGCCATTTAATGAAGAGAAATTCCTCTCCCTTTTCTAAAATAGATTTTTTATATAATAAAAAGGGCATCCATCGGTATTTTTATTTAATATTCTTTACCGATGTGACCCCCTCACATAAAAAACCATTTTATGCAACATCATTAATTTTTATATCTCTTGCATGTTCTATTTTTTCCCAATTTGTATCTCTTTTAAATAAGCATTTAAAATTTATAAGTAACCAAGAGCCTAAAAACAGTGGATAACAAAGAAGCCCTTTCCACATTGATTTTATTGGTTTTCTATCTAGCAACATTATAAGTATGGCTGTTCCTATTGGTAATAAAAATGTTGGTATTAAATACCTTAAAATATTTTCCACAAGTTCCCAAGTCGTTATTCCATTTCCTAAATACATTATAAAGTTTATAGCAAGTAAAACAAGTGTTAAAACAAACATTGGTATACTTCCAACTATATATAATAGTCCATCAAAATTCATTAAAGTTTTATGCTCCTTTGTTGCTGATGCTAAATCTTTTGTATAATTCTGTATACATTGCATATGTCCTACTGTCCATCTTGATCTTTGTGACCAACTTTGTTTAAATCCTACAGGTTGTTCATCATATACAATAGCATCTGTTGCCCAACCTAGTTTTTTCCCTGCTATAATTCTTTTTAATGAAAATTCTATATCTTCTGTAAGTGTTTGTGTATCCCATCCTGTTGGCTTTATAACATCAAATTTAACCATAAATCCTGTTCCATTTATTAATGGAGATAGTCCTAAATTGTATCTTGCTAAATGATAAAACCTATTCATTGTCCAATAAAATATTGCATATCCTGCTGTTATCCAACTATCTGTTGGGTTTTTTATATCTCTATATCCTTGTACAACATCTTCTCCTTGACATAGTTTTTTGTTCATACTTTTTATAAAATTTTCATGTACAATATTATCTGCATCAAATACACAAAAAGCATCATATGGTGCATTTTCTTCAATTTTTTTATTCAAAAACCATTTTAATGCATACCCTTTTGTTTTATTTTCATTATCTACTCTTTCATATACTATTGCACCAGCTTTTTTCGCAATTTCTGCTGTTCTATCTGTACAGTTATCAGCTATAACATAAATATCTAATAAGTCATGTGGATAATTTTGTTTTACTAAACTTTCAACTAAATTTCCTATAACATTTTCTTCATTATGTGCTGGTATTATTGCCATAAATCTATTTTGTTTATTTTCTAATATAGGTTTATCTTTTAATTTTACAAGTGAACATATACTTACTATAAGTTGATATAGCCAAAATATTGTTACTATCCATACTAGTGCTTGTTGAAGCACATATAAATATACCATTTTTTACTCCTCTTTTATATCTATAATACTAATGTATTTTAATACATATATTATTATACTATTATGGACAAATTTTTTCAACTACAATTAATGTATTTTAATAATATCTTAACTATTATAATTCATAATTAAAATAAGCTATTTCTATAGAACCCTCCGTCAAGGCTTCGCCTTGACACCTCCCTTAAATAAAGGAGGCTTTTCTCTACTATTTATAATTAACTATGCCAGTCTAGAACATTTAACTAAAGGCCCCTTTACTTAAGGGGGCTGTCAAGCGAAGCTTGACTGGGGGTTCTTTCAGCATTTTTAATCTTCCTTAATCTCTTCTAAATCTTTTTTACTTAAGTTTATTTTTCCTTGCTCATCTATTTGTGTTACTTTTACTTTTACTACATCTCCTACTTTCAATACATCTTCAACTTTTTCTATTCTCTCTTTAGAGATTTTTGATATATGAAGTAATCCTTCTTTTCCTCCTGGAACCTCTATAAATGCTCCAAATGGCATTATTTTTGTTACTGCACCTTCTACTATTTCTCCAACTTCTACATCTTTTGCTATATCCTCTATCATTTTTAATGCTTTTTTACCATTTTCTGTATTATTTGAATAAATAAATACTCTTCCATCTTCTTCTATATCTATTTTTACTCCTGTCTCTCCAATTATTTTATTAATCATTTTTCCGCCTGGACCTATTACATCTCTAATTTTATCTACATTTATAGTTGTATTTATAATGCTTGGAGCATATTTTGATATTTCATCTCTTGGTTTTTCTATTTGTTTTAACATTATTTCTTCTAATATATATTTTCTTGCATTTCTTGTTCTTTCAAATGCTTCTTTTATTATTTCATATGTTAAACCATCTATTTTTATATCTACTTGTATTGCTGTAATTCCTTTTTCTGTTCCTCCTACTTTAAAATCCATATCTCCAAAGAAGTCTTCTAATCCTTGAATATCTGTTAACATTATATAATTGTTTGGATCTTGTTCATCTGTTACAAGACCTGTTGAAATTCCTGCAACTGGTCTTTTTATTGGAACACCTGCATCCATAAGTGCAAGTGTACTTCCGCATATACTTGCTTGTGATGTTGAACCATTTGAACTTAATACCTCTGATACTACTCTTATTGCATAAGGAAATTCGTCAACTGATGGTAATACTGGAACTAATGCTTTTTCTGCTAAGGCTCCATGTCCTACTTCTCTTCTTCCTGGTCCTCTACTAGGTCTAGCTTCTCCTACGGAATAACTTGGGAAGTTATAATGGTGCATATATCTTTTGGATTCCTCTG
>CATKFT010000087.1 GCA_949747745.1 uncultured Clostridia bacterium | reverse complement strand
GTTATAATGTTCTACTAAATATTGTTGGTATACCCGTTTTGAAGATTCTCTTCTTCTGATGCGTGTATCATTCAATGGTAGAGTTGCTTTTTCTAAATATTTTAAAATTGATTCTGCTATTATTTCTACAGAATCTTCTCCTAAATTAAGAGTGGCCACTTTAATTAAAATTCCATTCTTATCAATAAAACCTCTTATTTCATCATTTTCTTTTAAAACATTTTCCACGGTTTTAAGTACTCCTCATCTTTTGGATAAACTTTGTATAAGGCTAATGGTTCTTGGTCCCCATTTAAAAATAAAATGATAGATTTTCCAAATTCATTTTTTATAATTTGACCATTTTTTATTTTCTTTTCTAATTCTTGATTTACTGATATCATTGGATAACTTATCAATGCATCTTTGATAGACAATATGGAATATGTATGGTTTTTTATATTCTCTATTGTAACACTATCCTTTAAAGGAAATATTCCTTGTTGTGTTCTTTCTAATTTTGACATAACACCAATAGTATTTAACTTTTTGGCTATATCTCTAATTAAACTTCTAATGTATGTTCCTTTACTGACTTTTGTTCTAATTGTAAATTTATTTGTAGTATATTGAACCAATTCTAATGAATAGATTGTTACTATCCTAGATGGAAGTTTTACTTCTTCATGATTTCTAGCATATTCATAAAGTTTTTTCCCATCTACATGAATCGCAGAATAAAGTGGAACTTCTTGTAAATATTCTCCAACCATACTTTTCAATACATTTTCGATTTGTTCTTTTGAACAAGAAACATTTTCTTGCTTTAAAATTGTTCCTGTATTATCTAAAGTATCGGTTTCAATACCTAGCGTAATTTCAGCAACATATTCTTTTTCTGTTGCTGTCAATAATTCAGCTATTTTTGTTGCTTTTCCAACACACAATACTAAAACTCCTGTTGCCATAGGGTCTAATGTACCAGTGTGACCTATTTTTTTTGTATGCAATAATTTTCCAACTTCATTTACAACATCTCTACTTGTCATTCCAGCTTTTTTATTAATTACTAATATTCCTGTCATATTATCCCTCATTTATAATTGTATCATAAATATTACATAATTGAGGCTCTATTGATTTTCTTAACAATAATATTTTCTTGCTGTTTCCAGGGTGAATATTGAATCTTTTTTCTACTTCCAATGCTTGGCCAGATTTCAAACCAGGAGCATTTGCAATTAAATGTAATGTTTCTAATTCGTCATTATATCCATAAATATAACTCATTAGAGGTTTTAATGTGATAACTATCTTCTTATTTTCATTTTGTATCAAATTCATCCCTATTTTTTTATAAGAGCATCCATTTGTTGAATCAAAATAATACTGAACGCCATTATAGTCAACTACTGTAATGATATGATTTCCAAATATCAAATTTTTTAAAGTTAGTTTATTTTGACTACTAGCTACTTGATAGGCTTGAAATCCCATTTTTTTCATAATTTTATAAAACAAATCTTCATTCGTTTTACAATCTCCTTCTCCTGTTACAATTCTAATCCCTTCATTTCCAGTGATATTATTTCTGTCTTCTGTACTATACTCGTAATTTTTATCTTTTGAAAAATAACCATCCCACAATAATCCAGTATATATTTTAAAACATTCTTCTGGATTTGTTCCACCATTTTCTTTCATATATATAGCTATTTTATCTACCAATTCATTGTAATGAGAAATGGTTACTTGATATTTTTCTGTTTCTTCTGCTATCGCATGCAAACTGGCAAACCTTCCACTTGCTATTGTTAGTACTCCACAGGCAAATATTACTAAAACTGTTGAACAAAATTTCTTCTTGAATGATGCTTTTTTTTGAGCATAAGGATTCTTTTTCTCCAAATGATAACTCATATATATCCCCCTTTTTAGTGGTGCTATTATAATACAAATATTTAAAAAAAGCAACAAAAAAACCTTACTTTTCTTCTAAGGCTTTTTCCAAACGAGAAATCTGTTTCTCATAACTCATACGTTCTGTAATATAAGAACCTACTACAAATATATCAGCACTTTTACACATTGTAATTGTTGTGTCATCGATTCCACCATCTACTTCTATTAGATAATCATATTTGTGGATATCACGAATTCTTTTTAATTCATTTACTTTATTCACCGTATTAAAAATTAACTTTTGACCACTTTTTCCTGGATGCACAGTCATTACCAAAACTAAATCAATCAATGGCAAATAAGGCATAATTTTATTAATAGGAGTATTTGGACTAATAGAAACACCTACCTTTATATTTTTACTTTTTATAAGGTCTATTCCTTTAAGAAGACCATCTACTTCTGAATGAATTGTCATATAATGTGGTCTTAATGATGCATATTCCTCTATGTAATGCAATGTATCTTTTACCATTAAATGAACGTCAAAAGGTACAGACAAAGGAAGAATTTTTTTTAATTCTTCTAAATTCTCTGTTTTATTTTCTACAAATTCTCCATCCATTACATCAATGTGCAAAAAATCTATTTTTTCATTACTTAATTTAAATATACTTTCTTTCCTATTTTCTTTTATTCCCAGAAAAGATACTGATAATTGCATGATTTCACCTACCTATAAATTTTAGATAATTTTGATATCTACTAGGTAAAATAGTGTGATTTTCTACTAATTCTTTAATTTTGCACGAGTCCTCTTTTACATGCATACAATCCTTGTACTTACATTCGCTTTTATAATTTTCAAATTCTAGTACTTGGTCTCTAATATCACTACTTGTCATACCTTCAAAATTGACAGAAGAGAATCCTGGAGTATCTGCAACCCAGCCTTCAAACAAAGCATGTAATTCCACATGCCTTGTTGTATGTTTTCCTCTTCCTAAAGCAATTGAAATTTCATCAGTTAAAAGTTTCAATGTTGAATCTAACTTATTTAATAAAGTAGATTTTCCTGCTCCACTTTGTCCTGTAAATACAGTTATTTTCCCTTTTAACAGTGCTTTTATTTTGTCAATTTCGGTGTTTAAGCACACTTCATATCCGATTGATTGATAATAATGTACTATAACATCGATATCCCTTTTTTCATCTTCTTTTAATAAATCTATTTTTGTAAAACAAATAATTGGTTTTATTTTATGAAATGTTATAATGTATAATAATTTATCGAGTAAATTACTTGAAAAGTCTGGTAATTTAGTACTAGTTACGATAATTACTTGGTCAATATTACTAACAGGCGGCCTTATTAGTTCATTTTTTCTTTTTTCAATACTTAAAATATAATGATTTATTTCATCAAATTCTACAAAATCTCCTACCAAAGGCCTTACTTTATCATTTCTAAATTTTCCCCTTGATTTACAAACATATTCTTTTTTATCTGTTGCATAAACAGTATAATCATTACTAATTAGTTTAATAATTCTTCCCCGCATAATTACTCCGGTTTTGTTTCTTCTTGATTCTCATCTTTATTGTCTTCTTTATCATTATTTTCTTTATCTTCATCTGGCTTATCTGGCTTTTCTACAATAGTTGGTTTTTTTGCTACATAAATCGTTAATGGAGCATTCTTTTCAATTTTACTCTTTGCTTCTCTACTTTGAGATAAAATTGTTCCCTCTGGCTTTGTACCATCTTCTTGTTCTTTTACAGTCAAATAAATATTATGGTCATCACAAAATTCTTTTATACTGTCAATATTCCAGCTTCCATCTGTAAAATCAGGATAGCCATCTACTAGTTTTGTGTAAATTAATGTAATACTTTTTCCTGTTTCAATAAAGGTACCTTTTTCTAAACTTTGTTCCACAACTACGCCATCTTTTAAATCATCTGTTTCCTCCGTAATTTCTTGAATTTCAGAAATAACAACAATTCCTCTGTCTTCTAAAGTTTTCTTTATAATCTCGAATTTTTCGCCTATATAAGACTCTAACTCAAAACCATCTTTTCCTTTTGAAACAATCAATGTAACTGTGGTTCCTTCCTTTACAGTTCTATTTGTTTCTGGAAGCGTTTGTATTACCTTCCCTGCTTCTACACTGTCACTAAATTTTTCTTCTACTTTCTTCTCAACAATCAATCCCTCTTTATGTAAAGCTGCATCTGCTTGGGCAATTGTCATCCCCTTTACATCTGGTATTTTAACATCTTTTACTTTCGTAAGCATTGGTTTTATAAAAAATAAAAAT
Source organism: uncultured Clostridia bacterium (assembly GCA_949747745.1). The sequence continues at coordinate 6,005 of CATKFT010000087.1, read as the reverse complement.
GTCATCAAAAATATAACCAAAAATCCAGTTGTGATTCCACCAATCATTATCCATTTCTTTTTATTTTTTTTCTTTTTCTTTGGCTTCTCTTCTTCGTCAAATGTAGCTATTTCTTCTACTTTTGTCTCTTTTGTTCCTTTAATTGGTGGCATAATTTTTGTTTCTTCTAAATCTTGCTCTGGAAACTTGTATACATGTCGTTCTTCAAACTGATGTTGTGGGTCCATACTTTTCTCGATATCTTCTCTCATTTCTTTTATCGAATCATATCGATTCTTTGGATTTTTTGCACAAGCTTTTAAAATTATATTTTCTATTGATTGTGGAATATTTGGATTTATTTTACAAACACTTGGAATCGGCTCTTTCATTTGTTTGATTGCAATTTCTACTGCTTGATCGCCTCGAAATGGAAGTTTTCCAGTTAAAAGTTCAAACATTAATATTCCTAAAGAATAAATATCACTTTTCATCGTAGAACCTTTCCCATTTGCTTGCTCTGGTGGTAGATAATGAACGGAACCCATTACTGAATTGGTTTGTGTTAACTCATTACTATTTAATGCCATAGCAATTCCAAAATCCATGATTTTTACTCTGCCATCTTCTAAAATCATTACATTTTGTGGTTTTATATCACGATGGATAATATAACTATCATGAGCACAAGAAATTGCACTTGTGAGTTGTAACATAATATCAATTACTTCTGATAAGGTTAAAGCGCCACGCTTTTTTATTAAACTTTTTAAAGTTTTTCCATCTACATATTCCATTACAATAAAATATTTTCCCTCGTCTTCACCAACATCATACATTTCCACAATATTAGGATGACTTAAAGAACTTGCTGCTATTGCTTCTCTTTGAAATCTTCTGACAAATTTTTCATCATCAGCAAGATCTCCTCTTAATATTTTAACTGCCACATTTCTATCTAATATAGTGTCATAGGCCAAATATACATTTGCCATTCCACCTTCTCCAATTGTTCGTATAATTTGATAACGATCATTAATTTTTTGACCTTTAATAATCATTCTATACACCGTCCTTTAATAAGCATGCGATAGAAATGTTATCATTTCCACCCCTATTATTACTTTTTGTAATTAACTTTTTTATTTTTTCTTCTAATGTTATATCTTCATTTAAGACTACTGTAATCTGTTCATCATTTAACATATTTGTCAAACCATCGCTACATAAGAAAATCCCATCAATATCTGTTTCTACATCAAAAATATCCATTTCTACGATAGAAGCAGCACCTAAAGCTCTCATCAAAACATTCTTTCTCGGATGCTCTTTCGCTTCTTCTGGCGTTAATTCTCCAGATTTTACAAGCAAGTTTACTAATGTATGGTCTGTTGTAATTTTATGCAATTTCTCATTTTTAATGACATATCCTGAGCTATCTCCAATATTTCCAAATAATAAAAATTCACTCGTTAATACAGATAATACCAAAGTAGTTCCCATTCCTGTACTTTCTGGATGCTCTGCTGTATATTTATAAATTAAAACATTCGCTTCACTTACAATATCTTTTATCCAAGCAACTGCATCTTCCTTATTTCCAATACTACTAATTTCTGAAAATCGTTTTCCAATATGAGAGATAGCAATACTGGAAGCAATTTCACCTGCTTTATGTCCACCCATTCCATCTGCAACTGCAAGTAATAACTCATTACTTTTATTTTTCACAATGATTACACTATCTTCATTATGTTCTCTTACTTTTCCTGGGTCTGTTAAATAATAATATTCCATGTTATCCCTCCTCATAATTTGCTCTTAATTGCCCACATGCAGCACTTACTTTAGAGCCAAATTCTTTTCTGATTGTTACATTGATATGATTTTTCTTTAAGGTATCAAAAAATTTCATAATGGTATTTTTTGAGCTTTTTTTATATTCTATATGGCTTGTTTCATTATAGGGAATGAGATTCACATAACAATTTATTCCCTTTAAAATTTTTGCAAGCTCTATAGCATGCTCCTCTTTATCATTAACACCCTTTAATAAAATATATTCAAAAGTTACTCTCCTATTTGTCTCTTTGATGTATTGTTTTACTGCATCGATTACTTCTTCTATTTTATATGCTTTATTAATCTTCATAATTTTGTCTCTTATTTCATTATTTGAAGCATGAAGAGAGATTGCTAAATTCACTTGTTTTCCACTTTTCATAAACTTCAAAATTTTTGGAACAATTCCACATGTTGAAACAGTAATATGTCTTGCTCCTAAATCAATCCCCTTTGGTTCATTTAAAATAGAAATAAAATCCATGACATTTTCATAATTGTCAAATGGTTCTCCAATTCCCATAAGTACTAAATGGCTAATTTTGATATTCATTTCCTGTTCTACTTGCAATATTTGCGTTACCATTTCATGAATTTCCAAGTTCCTCACTTTTTTTAATCTTCCACTTTCACAAAATGTACATCCCATATTACAACCTACTTGACTAGATACACATAAACTATTTCCATAATCATGTTTCATTAAAACAGCTTCTATTTTATTTCCATCCGCTAAACCAAATAAAAATTTACATACATCTGTATCAATTTGTTTTTGTAATAATGTTAAGGGTGTCAAAGCAAAATTTTCTTTTAAATCTTCAATTGTATTTTTACTAACATTTTTCATCTCGTCAAAAGAATGAATTCGCTGTTTATAAATCCATTCAAAGACCTGTGTTGCTTTAAACTTTTTATCTCCTTTTTTTAAAAAATAATTTTCTAATCTAGGTAATGTAAACCCATATATATTTTTCATACAAACACCCTACTAGTATTATAACAAAAAATAAAAAAAAATCATAGATAATTCTATGATTTTAAAAATTTCAATTTTGTAACAATTAAATGATTAAAATTAGGATTTCTATCTGACTTTATTTTCTTTAATTATATATTTTTAACATTTTTCATTCATTTTTATTTCGCTTATAATTTTATTTAAACATATCATAATTTCTTAAAATATCCATAGGCATCCTAATCTACTATTATTCTTCTTTCAATAAAATGTCTGCTAATTCTTTCCAACCAGATACCCGAACAACTCCTTCTTTTTCTAATTCCTTATCACTAATTTCCTGATTATGATAAGAATCAAATAAATATTTTTGTTCTCCATATCCTTTTAAATTAGATAGCTTATCATCAATTTTAATATCACAATTTAATAAGCTTTTTTCATTAATAAAGACATATTGATATGGATTAATAAATGGAAATATTTTTTGCAACCATTTATATTTGTCTATTAAACAATGACTTTGGTCCATGTCATATGCATCACTATAATAAGCAGTACAAATAAAAATTTGATATTTCTTAGATAATTTTTCTAATACTTCCACTGCATCTGGTATTATATTAGCATATTCATATACATTTTGTGTTTCAAAAAATTGATAATAATTTTGTAAACGTTCTTTTGGAACCAAATCTTCTGTATAGTATCCTGAAAGATCTTCCACCTTATAAGAGGTATTTAAAAATTTATTCACAACACCTAAATGACCACCTATACACAAAACTTCATCCATATCTACCATTATTGTTTTCATATTTCCACCCAATACTATTGTATCATAAAATTTATTCTTCTACCATCTTATTAATGGAATCAAAGAAACCTTCTATTCCAGATTTTACAATATTTCCTAGTGTTTCTGAAAAGGAAAGTCCTATATCTGAAGCTTTATTACTGTAATCTTTATTTGTTGATTCCATATAATCTTCAATATGAACATCTTTACCAGATGCAACATCAGCCTCAAATTTTTTGATTTGTTCTGCTGTATAAATTACCTTTTTTTGTTGTTTAAATTCATAATATCCTGTGCTTTGGGAAAAATATAAAGTTAAAAATGTTAATAAAAGTAACCAAAAAACATATTTAAAAATCCGATTGTAAATCTTTACTCTATCTTCAGCTTTCATTTAACATCTCCACTATAATAGGAGCTATTAAAGTCAAAGTATTGGTAACTTCTCCTATATTATTTTCATTTCCTCCACATTCCAATAAAATGATATTTGGACTCAAATCTTGATTATAAACTCCGTTATATCCTTTTCCTTCATGAGTCATTACACCTCTTGTTAATCCTGGATATTTCTCTTTGATTTTTTGATTCAATTTATTCATTAATTCTAAATTTTTCTCATAGTTCGGATTTTCTTTTCCACATACAAATAAAATTTTGGCATAACTTGTTCCATCAATTTCTACAGTAGAACTTTTTTTGGAAACAGCATCTCTGTGCAAATCTATAATAAGTTCTAAATTGGGATTTTTTGTTAACGCATCTTTCACAAAATATCTACTCGCTTCATAACTTCTGGAATGATTCCAATTATTGACTGCCATAAAATCTCCCAAATCCGCTTCTTCTACTACTGTTGAAACTCCTAATTTATTCAGTTTTTCTTTTAGTAACATAGAAGCCATTTTTACGTTTGGAGTAATATTATAATCTTCTAGATTTGTTGCTGAATAACTTTCCTTGTAATGTGTACTATAAATATAAACTCTAGGCTGATTTGGCAATTTTAAATCATCTACATTATTTCTGTGAAATACCATTTTCATTTCATTTTTCTTTTCCACTGGTTCATTTGAACTTGTAAATGTATAGCCTAATGATTCTTCTAATATCGTAATTGGCTCTTCTATTTTAAAAGATGATAAAAAATTGCTAATATTTGTTATAATTCTAGAAGCTGTTTTATTATATTTCAAATGATAATTAGAGTCCTCCAATAGATTTTTTACAAATTCTTCATTGCTTGTTGCCAATTTAAAATTTTTAAAAACAGTTGCTAATATAATAAACAACATCAAACAAATAAATAAAATCCATACTAATTTTGTTTTTATTGTTCTTCGTTTCTTTGCTTTAAATCGTTTGGACATTTTTTTCACCTCTTTATCATTACAATCATAGCAAAGAATAAATACTAATTTTGTCAAATAAAAGATATTACAAAAAATATTTTATATTGCTTTATTTTAATCCTCTTTTATTTTTTATATGATACAAAATCCCAATTAAAATGTTCTTCTATTACTCTTAAAAATATCCTTATTTTTTTCTAAATTTATTATTTCCACATAAAAAAAGTAAAAACTCAATGACCATTTAAGCTAATATAAGATCGTTCTTACATTTTTATTATAATGCTTTTCGTATAAAGAAAAAGACCATCGAACATATTTGTCAACAGTCTAAAATTTATTATTTATTAAGTCCCATTTGTATATTTAATATCTGTTGCTCTGTTAATCCTGTCACTTTTTTAATCAACGATAAATCTAACCCTTCCTGTAACATAGATAAAGCTGTTTTCATTAAACCTTCTTTTTTCCCCTCTTCTCGTCCTTCCATTAATCCTATTCTTTTTGCTTCTTCTCTTAACCCTGATATTTCAAATTCAAACGTGGTTTCTATCATATATTTCTCCTCCTTTAACTTTTGGTATGTCTTTATATCCAAATTATATATCACTATTTTTTCTACTTCTTCTTTATACCTCTCATTTTGATATAAATCCTCTAATATTTTTAATGCTTCTTCTTTTGAATATTTATCTAATACATATAATTTCGCATATTCATAATCTTTTCCTTCTTTTCTCTTTAGTGCTTCCTTTATATTCCAAACTGCTATTTCTGATAGGCAATCAAATTCCTCTTTTATTTTTTTCTCTATTTCTGAATATTTTTTTAAGACCTGTTTTTCTCCCTCTTCATAATTTAATACTAAATACACCTTTATTGGTTTTATCTCACCATAACCCTCTTTAAATTCTTGTGTTGCATATAATACTGATACATATCTTTTTAGTCTTTTTTTAAAATCATTCAAATTCTTATTTTGCATTTCTAACAATACTATATTTTCTTTGGTTTCTGCTATCAAATCACATATTCCACACTTTAAATTGACATTATCTTTTACTAATTCTTT
>CATKFT010000086.1 GCA_949747745.1 uncultured Clostridia bacterium | reverse complement strand
TTACATACTTTAGCTATTATGTTTTTTAACATTAGTCCTGTTGCTGTAAAATCTGCTATTACTCCGTCTTTTAATGGTCTTACAGCTTTTATTCTTTCTGGTGTTCTTCCTAACATTTCTTTTGCTTCACTTCCTGTTGCCATTATATTTCCGCTTCTTCTATCTATTGCTACTACTGATGGTTCTTTTAATACAATGCCTTTTCCTTTTAGTGTTACTAAAATATTGGCTGTTCCAAGGTCAATTCCAATGTCTTTATTTCCTATTCCAAAGAGTTTCATTTATATATACTTCCTTTCTAAAATATATGCTTTTTTGTAATGTTTTCTATTCTTTTTTATCTTTAGCAATTTTCATGTTTCTTGCAGTTTAATACTTTTTGTATAATATCTAAGAAAATGCTTTGTTCTAAATGTATAGTAGTAATTCTTATATTTAATTCTTCTTAAAAATTGCTAAAGATAAATATTTTCTAACACGCCTTCACTAATTGCAAGCAATTTCATATCTCATCATTGCCTTCATTTTTAATTGGCTAGGCTTTTATTTAACTATTGTATTCCTTTAAATCCTATTTTCATAATACTATTTTTAAATAGTTCTTGTTTTTTTATTTGTACATTTTTTTCTTTTCTGGTTTTTTCTATTCTTTTTACTTCTTTAGTATTTTCTTTTTCTATATTATTTTTATTTCTTATATTTTTACTGTTTGCATTTTCTTTTTCTATACTGTTTTTATTTCTTACATTTTTACTACTTGCATTTTCTTTTTCTATATTGTTTTTATTTCTTACGTTTTTGCTGCTTGCGTCTTCTTTTTCTATATTGTTTTCATTTCTTACGTTTTTACTACTTGCATTTTCTTTTTCTATATTGTTTTTATTACTTACGTTTTTGCTACTTGCATTTTCTTTCGCATTTATTGATTTTCTATTTTCTTGTTTTCTCAATGCACTTGCAAATGTGTTATTTCCTATTATTACATGGTCTAATAGCGTTATTCCCATAACATCTGCTGATTCATATATCCTATCTGTCATTCTAATGTCTTCTTCACTTGGTGTTGGATTTCCACTTGGATGATTGTGTACAAGTATTATGCTACTTGCTCCCATTTGTACTGGTTCTTTTAATATTATTTTAGGTTCTATTATTGCAAAATTTCCGCCTCCAAGAGCTATGTCTATGACTCTTAATAATACTTTTTTTGAATCTAATATTAGTAATTTAGCTACTTCTCTTTTTTCATATTTTAATTCGTTCATTAATAAGTTTACCACATCATTCGTATCTTTAATCACTATTTTTAATGAATTAACTGGTTTTGACATTCTTTTTGCTAGCTCACAAGTTGCTATAATTTGTATTGCTTTAACTTTTCCTATTCCTTTTATTGTTGTAAGTTCTTGTATTGATAATTCTTGCAAAAAATTTAAGTTTTTACTTCCATTTATTCCTTTTAGGTTTAATATTTTTTGTGCTAGTGTTACTGATGTATCTTCTTTTGTTCCACATTTTATTATTATTGCTAATAATTCTGAATTTGAAAGTGTACTTGCTCCATACATTTCCATTTTTTCATATGGTCTTTCACTTTCTGGGAGTTCTTTGATTTTTACACTCATGTTTTTCCTTTCTTTTCCCCCATAGTTTTTCTTCCCTTATTACTAAATTATTATTATTAGGTAGTAACTTATACTTTTCTATATATAAATATCGCTATTGCCATACCTATTATACTTGCTATGTTTATTTTTAGTTGTAATCCAAATGTTAATTTTACTATATTTAAATCTAATGTAATTGGATTAGATAGTCCGAAACTCTTGTCCATATGATAACCACCATAAAAAATCCACTCTTGATGCAAGTTCCCCTAATAATCCTCCTATTACTAATCCTGATAATATAAATACAATTAATATCCATATATTTTTGTCTCTTGTAGCCATTTCTTCCTCCTTATTTTGTAGAAACTTTCTGTCCATTTGTTAATAAATTCATTAATAGAATAACCATTTTCTCCTATATTGTTTAATGAATTATTACTTATTTCTTTTGTTAGTATTTTTATTCTTATACCATTTTTATTATCTTTGCCTTTTCTTATAGTATTATATATGCATATATGTTTTTTTTCAATAATATACTGGTAATTTTTTTATTTTTTTTATACTTTTACTTTTATTTCTCTGTCCTTTATGTTATTATTTTAGTACACTTTTTGCTAATGTATAATATACTATATTAATTTGGAAATTTTTATAAAATTTCTTAAATTTCCAAAAATTGTTCCTTTAAAAATGTTATCATTAGTAGTATAATTAAATTGTAAAACAAAATTTGGAGGTTGTTTTTGTAAATGAAAATTGAAAAATTGAATGATGATAAAATAAGAATTACTTTGAATTTAAAAGATTTAGAAGAAAATCATATAGATTTTCATACTTTTATGTCTAACTCTATTGAATCTCAGGAATTATTTTTAGATATGCTCGAAAAGGCTGAAAAAGAGCTTGGGTTTGTTACTGATGATTATAGGGTTATGATTGAGGCTCTTGCTACTTCTACTGGTAATTTTGTTCTTACTGTTACAAGGTTTGAACCCGAAAAAGAAAAAGGTACATATAAAAGAAAAAGAGTAAATATTAAAAGAAAAACTTGCTTGGTTGATACAAATACAGCTATTTATTGTTTCGATTCTTTTGATGAATATTGCAATTTTTGTGAATTTTTAAATAATACTATATTAAAATACATAAATAATTTTGCAAGTAGTATATCACTTTATGAATATAATGATAAATATTATTTACTTCTTTGTGATATACATGTTAATAATTCTTTACTGAAAACATTTTGCTCTTCTATTACTGAATTTGCTTGTTTTGTAAATAATGCTAACTTGTTTAAGAATAAATTATTAGAATATGGAAAATTAATTATGAAAAATAATGCTATTGATATATGTATTAAACATTTTTGTTAGTAACTATATTATATTTTTAATATCACTCAGTCATGATTTGCAAAACGCTTGACATTCATACTATTTTATAAAGTGAACCTAAAATATTAAACTTTTTGTCTAATATTTTAGGTTCACTTTTCTTTAAAAACAACTAGTCTTTTTTAATATAAATAGTTTTGTGGGTTTTGTGCTACACCCTTTATACGTATTTCAAAATGTAAGTGATTTCCATATGAACGTCCTGTGTTTCCTACTGCTGCTATTACTTCACCTTGTGATACTTTTTGTCCTGCTTTTACATATAATTCACTGCAGTGTCCATATGCTGTTTCTATTCCATTTCCATGTGAAATTACTACACAGTTTCCATATCCTCCGTTATATCCATAGCTTGAAGATACTACTGTTCCTCCTGCTGCTGCTTTTATACCTGTTCCCTTTGGAGCTCCTACATCAACTCCTTTATGTGTTGACCCCCATCTGCCTCCAAATCTTGATGTTACACTTCCTGATACTGGTTTTATTAAATTTATTCCTAATGCTATTTTTTTGCTTGTTGTGTTTGCACTTGATGCATATTTTACTGGTGAAGATGTTGTTGTTTTTACTTTCTTTTCTTCTACTTTTTCATATAGTTTTGATATTATTTCTTCTTTTGTTACAACATCTTTTGCTTCTGCTTCAAATTTAGGCGCTATTGTAAGTTCATCTTTATTTTTGCTGTTTTTTTCTTTTAACTCATTAATTGCACTTTCAGCATCTTCATAACTTGCAACATATAATTTTTCTTCGCCTTCATCAAGTATTGCATAATATTTGTAATATGCTGTTCCTGATTCTTTTACTATGTTAAATATTTCGTCATCATTTGCTTGTATATCTTTTTTTAGTAAGCATAATTTGTAATCTGGTAAATTATCTACTTGAACAAATGCAACATTTTCCCCATCACCATTGTTGATATAATTTGTTATTTTCTCTTGCAAATTGCTTTTATTTTTTGTGTATCCAACTTGCTCCCCATTTATATAAACTCCATATGTTGGTTTATATACAAATGCAATTATTCCTATAATTAAGCATCCAGCTAAAACTGCTACGGAAGTAAGCTTTATCCATGTTCTTATATGTATTAATATATTTTTCATATTATTTAATACACTCCTTTTCTTTTGATGATGTTATTGTATATTAAGTAGTTTTTTTATACAATTATCCCCTCAGTTTATATATGCTTATTTTTCTCATTTTTCTTTTATATACTCTTATTTTCTCTTTATATCTCCATATATTTATCTTTTGTAACATTTTTGTAATATTTCACTAAAAACTAGGGAGTTACAGGGTTTAAAAATTTTTTTCTGTAATTTTTTTATAGTTTTAATCCCTACACTCACCTATAATTACATTACATTTTTGAAAACAATATACTTACATTAAATAGCATTTATGCCATCCACTCGCCCACAACATCGCATTTGTTAAAGAATCTTTTTTTGAGAATTCTTTGAAGATTGTATACAATAAACAAGTAAACGAATGGAAAAAATGAAACTATAAATATTTACTATTACTAAATTTAGATAACCTTATAAAGCTATACAAGAAATACCTTTTAGCAATGGAAGATTTAATCTATAATCTTTAATCCTGCAAATTTTGCCATCAATCTTTTATGTCCTACTTTATCAAATGTTATATCTACTTTTAAATCGTCATTTTCTTGTTCTACATAATTTATCTTTCCTTCTCCAAATTTTTTGTGATATACTCTTTTTCCTGCCTTATAAATTGATAAATCTAAATTTTCATTTGTATTTCTTATACTATTTAAAAAGCTTTCTGCTGTTCTAAAGCTATAGTTTGCCTCTTTGGTTTTTTGTGGTACTTCATCTTTTTCTAGTTTCTTTGTTACTACTTTTCCGCCATATCCCCATGTATAACTTGTATCTTTAAATATGTCTTTCTTATCTTTTATTTCTTCTAATCCCTCTATGCAGTTTTTAGGGATTTCTTCTATAAACCTAGACATTCCATTATAGCTTGTTGAACCAAATATTGTTCTTCTTTTTGCACATGTTAAAAATAGGTTGTTTTTTGCTCTTGTTATTCCTACATAACAAAGTCTTCTTTCTTCTTCTAATTCCTTTGGTTCCCCTATTGACTTATACCCTGGAAATATTCCTTCTTCCATTCCTACTAAAAATACTACTGGAAATTCTAGTCCTTTTGCACTGTGAAGTGTCATAAGTGTTACTGCTTCTTGCTCTTCTTCTAAATTGTCTATGTCACTTGATAATGTAATTGTTTCTAAAAAGTCTCCAAGTGTTACATCTGCTGTTTGTTCTTCAAATTCTATTGCTACTGTTAAAAATTCTTCTAAGTTTTCTATTCTGTTTTCTGCTTCTTGAGTGTTTTCTGTTTCTAATGCTTTTGTAT
>CATKFT010000085.1 GCA_949747745.1 uncultured Clostridia bacterium | reverse complement strand
TAAAAATGAAACAGATGTAGGAGCACTTACTAAAATAGCAGATAATATAGAACTTAAAAATGTAATAGGAAAAGATATTACAGTTACAAACAGAAGAGACGATACTGGTGGATTAATTGGTATTATGACATATGGTGACCTAGAAAATGTGCATATCATAGGAGGTAATGTAACAGGAATTAACCGTGTTGGAACACTTGCGGGATATGTAGGATATTCTAATATAAAAGCATGTAGTAGTAATGGAACTGCAACTGGTACAGGTAATGCTGTGGGTGGCTTTATGGGAGAAATTACTAATGGAACAGTAGTTGAAAACTGTTATTCAAGAGGAACAGCAACAGGAAATCAAAATGTGGGAGGATTTGTAGGACTTTTAAGTAAAGCATCTACAGTAATGAATTCTTTAAGTACGACAAAAGTAAAAGGAACAGATAGCGTTGCAGGATTTATAGGGCAATCTATTACAAATTCTATTGTTAAAAACAACATAGCATTAGGAAATCAAGTTAGACAGCACTATAAATTTGATGGTAAAACAGTTCAAGAACAACTAGAAAAATACGAAGGAAATTACGAATATGAAGGAAACAAGGGTATTTCTACAAAAGCAAGAGAGGATATTGACTTTACAGGAAAGATAAGTGTAGCTAATAGACAAAATGTAACAAGTAAAGATTTCTATACTAATACTTTAGGATGGAATGAAGACATTTGGAACTTTAGCACAGTTGCATCTCACAAAACACCAACCTTAAAAAATAATGATCCAAATGAAAGTATGGAAATTGGAATACCAGTTCATAGGGTACATACCAAAGAAGAATTCCAAACTCTAATAAATCAATATCCTGATGAAAACTTTATACTAGAAAATGATATTGACTTATCTGGTTTAGAAAGTACAACAACCATAATTAGTGGTGAATTCATAGGAGAGATAGATGGAAACAATCACAGCTTAAGAGGAAATACTGTTCCAATATTTAATATTATTCGTTATGCGAAACTTACTAATTTGAAGCTAGAAGGAAGCAATATTAATAAAAATGAAACAGATGTAGGAGCACTTGCTAAAATAGCAGATAAAGTAGAACTTCAAAATATAGTAGCAAAAGATATTACAGTAACCAATAAAAACAATAATACAGGTGGCTTAATTGGCACAATGACCTCTAGTGATTTAGAAAATGTGCATATTATAAGAGGTAATATTACAGGAACTGGCCGAGTAGGAACACTTTTAGGTTATGTAGGAATATCTCATATTAAAGCAAGTAGTAGTAATGGAACAATAGTAGCAACAGGCTCAGCTTGCGGAGGATTGATAGGAGAAGCAATTAATAACACAATCATTGAAAATAGTTATTCTTTAGGAAATACTAAAGGAAATCAAGATATAGGAGGACTAGTAGGAATTTTAAGACAATCTAGTATTATAAATTGCTTCAGTACAGTAAAAGTTATTGGTAATGCAGGTGTGGCAGGATTACTAGGAAAAACAGAAAGCAATTCGGTTGTTAGAAATAATATTGCATTAGGAAATCAAATGAAACAATACAAGTTTGACGGAAGAACTGCAAATGACCAGTTTGAAGGTTTTGAAGGAAATTACGAATACGAAGAAAATACAGGAAATTCTACTTTAACAAGAGAAGGAATTGACTTTACAGGAAAAATAAGTGTAGCAACAAAAGAAAATGTAACAGATGAAGAATTTTATACAAATACTTTAGGATGGAGTACAGATATTTGGGATTTTGCTAATATAGGAGAAGAATGTATTCCAAAACTAAAAAATTCAGACCCAAATGAGAAAACACTAAT
>CATKFT010000084.1 GCA_949747745.1 uncultured Clostridia bacterium | reverse complement strand
CAAAAATTAAATTATTTGAGCAAAAAAGATTAAAAAAAACGTTAGGAGGAAAATAATGGTAATTACCTTTATAAGATCAATTATATTATATATGATAGTGTTAGTAGTAATGAGACTTATGGGAAAAAGAGAAATTGGACAATTACAGCCATTTGAACTTGCAATTTCAATAATGATAGCAGACCTTGCATCAATTCCAATGACAGAAACAGGAATTCCTATAACAAGAGGAATAATTCCAATACTTGGACTATTAATAGTACATTTAACAATTTCTGTATTAAATTTAAAAAGTATAAAAGCAAGGGAAGTTATTTGTGGAAAGCCTAGAATTTTAGTTTATAGAGGGAAAATTGATGAAAAAGCTTTAATAAAAGAGAGATTTACAATAAATGAATTAGAAGAAAGATTAAGAGATAAGGACGTTTTTGATTTAGGAGATGTAGAATATGCAATTTTAGAAACAAGTGGACAAGTAACAGTTATTCAAAAGCCAAATAAAAGAAATGCAATACCAGAAGATTTTGGAATAGAGCCAGAGTATGAGGGAATTCCTTATGACTTGGTAGTAGATGGAAAAGTAATGGAAGATAATTTGCAAGCAATTGGAAGAAATTATGTATGGTTAAGAAAGCAAGTAGAAAAATTTCATATGACCCCAGAAGAAGCATTAGTAGTAACATTAAATGGAAAAGGTGAGATTTTTTGCCAAAAAAGAGAGACAAAATAAGAGGTGACATGTATTTTGTTAAAATAATATTAATTAAAACAAAAATAGGAGGGGTAAAGTGTATAAAGAAACAATAATAAGTATTGTTATACTAATATTCATATTTGGATTAAATTATATAACAGAAAAAAATACAGACAAAACGGTAAATATTATGAGTGAAAATTTAGAAGCTGTTAGGCAAGATTTGGTAAAAGATGATATAGATAAAGAACAAATAAAACAAGATACATTTAAAGCATATGATAAATGGGAAGAACTAGATGATGCTATGGCATATTATATAGAACATGATGAATTAGAAAAAGTAAAAACAGCAATAACTTCTGTAAAAAGTTATGTTGAAATGGAAGAATATAGCCAAAGTGTTGAAGCAATAGATAAATGTATTTATATATTAGAACATATACGTCATAGGGAAATGTTTAAAATGGATAATATTTTTTAATAGTAATAACAATATAGAATGTACTAATTTCTCTAGTAACATATGATTTATAAATAAAACAGGGTAATTTCATCAAATATTACAAAAATGTAATATTTAAAATGCTAAAAATTAGTATTAAACTAATTTTATAGAAAAAGCCTTACGAAGCCTTTCAAGAAAGCCCCTTTAACAAGGTGGCTGTCAGCGTAGCTGACTGGGGGTTCTTAATAAAAAAGCAAATCTTGCTTTTCTGTATAATATATAGTAAAATGTAAGCATATAAAAATATAAACTTAGGAGGTAAGTTTATGAGAAAGATTGTACTTGGGAGTTTATTTTTAAGTGTATTACATTCAATTTTATTTTATGGGCAAAATTTAGGTGTATCTGTATTATTATTTGCTATACCTAGTGTATTTTTGTTAATTGGAATGTTAAAAAAGCATAATAAAGTAAAAAATACAAAAGCATTGTATTTATCTATACCTATATTGTTACTAAGCAGTACATATTTAATTTTTAATAATGAATTTTTTAATATAGTAAATATGATTGTTATTCCACTATTATTTGGTATTATGATTATTT
>CATKFT010000083.1 GCA_949747745.1 uncultured Clostridia bacterium | reverse complement strand
TAATATATATTAAACCTACCTTTATATTTTATATGTATTATTGTAAACTGTCAAGTGATTAGACAAAAAAAATAGACCTATGGGTCTATTTTATTTGTTTTTCTTTTTACCAAATGTTATATCTTGAAATAAAAAATCTTTAAAGTCTTGCCATGTTAATTCTATATGTAAAAAGTCATTTAAATCATCTTCAAATTTTTGTTGTGCTGGTGTTAATTCAACTTTTATTTCTTGAAATAGAAATGCTTTTACTTTTGGCCACATCCCTACTTTTGTTGGTAAACTTGCATTTGATAATACATCTGTTTCTACTCCGCCAAATATTTTCTCACTCATTTTAGTTCCTCCTCTTTTGTTTTAATTCGTTCTTTAGATATATTTATACTATATAATATAATATTTAGCAAGAGTTTTTACTGATTTTTATTGTTAAATCTTGGTTACAGAATTATTACAAAATTGTTACTTGTGCCATTTTATTTATTTAATCCCTTTTTATTTCTTAAAAAAGATGGTATGTCTAAATCACTTGAATTTGATGTAGACTCTGTATTGGTTGGTATTGAATTGATTTTTTTGTCCCAAGCTCTATTTACCTTTTCTGCTACTCCTATTGTTGAAATAGGTAAATCTTTTTCAAACCCTGTTGCAATTACTGTTATTGAAATTTCATCTCCCATAGATTCATCTATAACTGCTCCAAAGATTATGTTTGCTTCTGGATCTACACTACGTTGAACAAGTTCTGCTGCTGTATTTACTTCGTGTAAGCCTAATTCATCTCCACCTGTTATATTAATAATAACTCCTCTTGCTCCTTCTATTGATGTTTCAAGTAATGGACTTTGTATTGCTTGTTTTGCAGCATCTTCTGCTCTATTTTCTCCTGATGCTCTTCCTATTCCCATATGTGCCATACCAGTATTAAGCATAATTGTTTTAACATCTGCAAAGTCTAAGTTTACAAGACCTGGAACTGCAATTAAGTCTGATATACCTTGTACACCTTGTCTTAATACATCATCTGCCATTTTAAATGCATCTACTATAGATGTTTTTCTATCTATTATTTGTAATAACTTATCATTTGGTATTACTACTAATGTATCTACTTTTCCTTTTAAACTTTCTATTCCACGTTCTGCTTGCGAAAGTCTTTTTTTACCTTCAAATGTAAATGGTTTTGTAACAACACCTATTGT
>CATKFT010000082.1 GCA_949747745.1 uncultured Clostridia bacterium | reverse complement strand
TTTAACAATTGACTTGCTTTTGGTTCTGATTTTCCTGTTTCAATATTATAATATGTTGCAGAACTCTTTGCTCCTATAAATTTAGACATATCTCTATATGAATATCCTTTTTCTTCTCTGACCCCTTTTAGGTATTCTGTATTAATTAAATTTTTCATTTTTTCTCCTTTCTGTTTATTTTTGATAAACTTATTATAGTTTATTATAAATAAACTGTCAATACTTTTTTTGAAAAAAGTTTATCTAAAATAAATTTAGCTACAGTTTCTAAGGAAAATTTTTAGTACATGTTTACTTTCAATAAACACTATGCTATAATATTTATATGTAAAGGATGGTTGGTATGGAATTAGATAAAAAGATGATAGGTAATAGAATAAAAGTAGAAAGAACTAATATTGGTCTTACCCAAGAAGAATTAGCAAATAAGCTAGGTTTAAACAATAAAAGTAGTATTTCGCAATATGAAAAAGGAGATGCTATTCCTAGTGACGATATCAAAATTCAAATGTGTAATTTATTTAATTGCACTATTGATTATCTTTTATGCAAAACTGACATAAAAAATATTATTGTTTCTAATTCTAAAATCCCAGTTTTAGGAACTGTAAAGGCAGGATATGACTGGCTTGCTGAGGAAAATATTGTCGAGTATATTACTTTAAAGGAAAATCTTCCAAATAAAGAAGAGTATTATGCTTTAAAAATTACAGGAGATAGTATGCTTCCGCTTCTTACTGATGGCGATTTAGTTATTGTTCATGACCAAGACGATGTAGAAAGTGGACAAACAGCTATTGTTCTTATCAATGGAGATGAAGCAACTGTAAAAAAAGTAATTAAGACAAATGACGGAATAGAGTTGCATGCTATGAACCCTTATTATCCTGTTAGAAAATTTACTTTTGAAGATATGGAAAAAATTCCCATTAAAATAATTGGTAGAGTTAAAGAAGCTAAAATAAAAGGTGCATTTGAATAGAGGTGATAATATTTTGATAGCCATTTATGCAAGACAATCAATTGAAAAAAAGGATAGTGTAAGTATAGAAGCTCAAGTTGAAAAATGTGAAGCTTTTTGCAGTGCTCAAAATTACAAAATATATAAAGATGTAGGTTATTCTGGAAAAAATATAAATAGACCTCAATTTTCTCAATTGCTAGAAGATATAAAATCAGGTCTTATAAAAAAAGTTGTAGCTTACCGATTAGACCGTATAAGTAGAAGTATTGCAGATTTTTCACAGCTATTGATATTGTTTGATAAATATAATGTAGACTTTATTTCTGCTACTGAAAATTTCGATACAAATTCTCCTATGGGTAGAGCCATGATAAATATAGTTATGACTTTTGCTCAGTTGGAAAGAGAAACAATTGTTGAACGTGTTACAGATAATTATTATTTTAGAGCTAATAATGGTTATTGGGCTGGTGGTTATGCTCCGTATGGATATAAAATTAAACATATAATTGGACAAGATGGTAAAAAGCATTCTATATTAGAAGAAAATAAGGAACAATCAAAAGTTGTAAAAAGAATTTATGATATGTATATCAATAAAAATATGAGTATGCGAAAGATTTCTCAAAAATTAAATTTAGAAAAAGTGCCTACTTTAAAAGAAAATTCCAATTGGGGAATTAATACAATATCTGCTATACTTACTAGACCAGTTTATACAGAAGCCACAGTAAAAATATATGATTATTTTAATAAATTAGAAACTACAATTACAAACGATATTGAACATTTTGATGGTAGTATGACAGCTAATTTGTATGGCAAAACTAAGAAAAATGTTAAAGTAAAAGCAAGAAGAAGCTATAATGAAATGTACTTAAGTTTGATAAATTGTACTCCTCTTATTTCTAACGAGGATTGGTTTAAAGCTCAAAAAATAAAAGGTGTTAAAAAATATATGCCTGCACGTTCAAATACTTCCAAAATATCATTTTTATGTGGATTGGTGCAATGCGGTAAATGTGGAGGCAATATGGTTATACAAGGTTGTAAAAATAGATACAATACTCAATATTATTATTTAATATGTGCAAATAAAAGAAACATTGGTATGCAAGTATGTAACAATAAAATGATAGATGTTTCTAAGCTTGAAGAAATTGTTCTTAAAGATATAAAAGACTATTTTAATTCTTCTAACATTACTGCAAAAATTGATAAATATTTAGATAATAATAAAGAAAAAGATGATTCATTAACTGTACAAAAAGAATTGCTTGAAAACGAACTTATGAAATTAGACATACAAATAAATAATTTAATTGATTCTATTGCAGATGGTAATGAGATACTTTCAAAATATGCCAACAAAAAAATAGAAGATTTAGAAAGCAAAAGGCAAACTATTATTTCTGAATTAAACAATATTAATAGTGATACTGAAATTGAAGATAATGAATATCTTATAGAATATATTCAAAAGATAAACGAAAAACTAAATTCAAAAAATATTGAAGAGTTGAAATTACTCTGCAAAACTACTATAGATAAAATTATTGTAAATGATGAAAATATTGACATACACTATAAAATTTAGTGTATGTTTTTTTGCACTTAATGTATCATTATTATAAACAATAATTTTCGCCATATATTTCACCTCTATATTTCATTTTATGAATTGCTATATAGAAGTGTTACTTTAAATTTTACTTATTATTCTTTATTATTTTATTTAGCCAATTGAATATGACTTTATATACTTCTGTTTTATTGGTCTCATTTAATAATTCATGTCTTGCATCTTTAAATAATCGTATTTCTACTTTATTTAGACCTGCTTTTTCTAGCATTTTCATTACCCTTATTACACCTTTTCCCATTCCACCAACTGGGTCTTTATCTCCTGAAATAATAAATATTGGAACATCTAATGTTTTATCTATATTTTTTTGTTTTGATAAGTAATAACTACCTTTTAATAGATTTAGATATCCATTTGCAGTAAAATTTATTCCACATTTTGGGTCTTTTTTATATTTGTCAACTTCTTCTTCATCTCTTGTTGTCCAATCTGCATTTGTACGATTTGGTTTAAACTTTTTATTAAATGAGCCTGTTATAAGATATTCTAGTATCTTACTACGATATTTTTCACCTTTTATGAGGATTATCAATTTTGTTAAAACTCTACCTATTAATAATCCTCCTTTTTGTCCACTTGTTCCTGAAAGTATTACTCCATCTAATTTATCTTTATATTGGGTTAGATATGTTCTTACTACCAAAGACCCCATACTATGTCCAAAAATAATATATTTAAGGTTCGGATATTCTTCACTTATCTTATTTTGTAAAATATGAACATCTTCTGATAATCTATTCCATCCATCTTCTTTTCCAAAATATCCAAAATCTTCTTCACTTTTTGCAGTATTTCCATGTCCTAAATGGTCATGTCCTACAACAATATAGCCATTATCTACAAGCTTATTTGCAAATTCATCATATCTTTTTATATGTTCTTCCATGCCATGTACTAATTGAACTATTCCTTTATATTCTTCTGCTTTTTCATTTATCCATTTTTGTGCATAAACTTTCTCTTTTGTTGAAGATGTAAAATAAAAACTTTCTACCATAACTTCTTTTTGTACAATATCTTCTATATTATACTTCCTCCTTGTACACTTTTTTAAAATATATATTTTTGTTTAATCACTTTCATAACCTTTTGCTTGTAATGCTAAACTCATATCATCTACTCTTTTAAAACATCCTGTAATATATGGTATAAATATACATATAGAATACTTTTTTATTTTTCCAAATTTGGGTAAGTAACCTTTTGCAATTTGTGCTTGTTTTATTGTTATATATTCCTGTTTTAGTATTGGCATAAAATTAATCCCAATTCCAACCATTAAGCTAATTTCTTTAGTATTTACTCCAAATATTTTTAATGGCGATAATATATTTGTTATGGCATACACTATATCCATTGATTTTGTTGTTAGTGTTAATATTAGTGTAAGTATTAACATAATGAATATTCTATATGAAATCATAAATGAATATGTTACATCAGAAAAAAACAGATTTATTATAAAAGTAATTATTACAAAATAAATAGAATCTCTTATTAGTTTTAAATAATGTATAAATTTTACTTTAGATAAAAGCAATAATATTATTGTTGTTATAAATATTATATTTAGTACAAAATAATCTTTTACTGTAAAAATATAAATTGATACTATAATTAATAATATTAATTTAATAGTACTATTTGTCTTATGAATAATTGATTTTCCATCTATATAATTTAACATTACATCCTATCCTTCTATTTTTAATATTTGCTTCCTATTTTATATAGTTTTTAATTACATATCAACATTAATTTATAATTCTTTCAATTTCATTTATAATTGTCTCTATTTCAAAATCATTTTTATTAATTTCAATCCCTTTTTTATCTAGTGCATTAACAAGTTTTACTGTATCTGGTATTTCTAGTCCGATATTATTAAAATTATCTATATTTTCTATAATGCTTTTGGGTGTACACTCAAATACAATATTCCCCTTATCTATAGCAATTATTCTATCAGCATTTAATATTTCCCCTATAACATTTGTTACATATATAACTGTAATTTTATATTCTTCTTTTAATTTCTTTATCGTTTTTATTAGTTTTCTTTTACTAACTGGATCTAGCATCGCTGTTGGCTCATCTAATATTAGATATTTAGGCCTTAGGGCTAACATTTCTGCTACTGCTATTCTCTGCTTTTGTCCCATGGAAAGAGCATATATATCTTTGTTTTGATATTCTTCCATTCCAACCATTTTTAAAGAATCTTCTATTCTTTTTGCAATTTCAGATTTATTAAATCCAAAATTTTCAAGCATAAATTTCATATCGTCTTCAATTCCCGAAAATACTAATTGATTTTCGGGATTTTGAAATACGACTCCTACTTTTTTTCTAATATTTTTTGTTTCTTTTTTATTTTTGGTATCTACATCATCAATATATACATTTCCCTGTTTTGGCATAACTAAACCAGAAATTAGTTTAATTAAGCTAGACTTTCCGAGAACCATTAACACCTATAATTGCAATAAACTCCCCTTCTTTAATTTCTAAGCTTATATTATCAATTACTTTTCCTGTTTTATATCCAAAACTTACCTTATCTACTTTTATCATTATTCATTATCATCCTTTAAAAATTTGTTAATAGCAGGTTTTAACGCTTTTATTATTGGGAACATTGTAATAACCTGTACTGGTACCATTATTAATTCTTTTATAAATCTTGCTCCTGCAATTACAAAGAAAGCTTTGTCTTGTGTTATTGCTATCCAGAATGTGTTTAATACTCCATTTACTAAAAGCTGTGTTAAAACAGATGCAATAATTAACCTAATAATAATTTCTTTGTTTGACAATTCTTCTTTATAAATTTTGTGTAAAACATACCCATATATTATGCCCTTTATAACTGCACTTATTGTATATCCCACAAAGTAAGAACCAAATGGAAATAATGTTGACCCTATAATATCAGCTAAACCACTTACTACTGCTGTATATATTGGTCCTAATAAAATCGCACTAAGATATACTGGTATATATGAAAAACCAATTTTATATCCTGGTAATTTAATTGATAGAAATCTTGATAAGATTACTACCATTGCAATAAAAATTCCTGCAAGTACTATTTTTTTTGTTTTTTTCATAATAAAAACCCCTTTCTTTAAAATAGATTTTCCCGCATTTTAAAGAAAGAGGCTCTAACTCTCTTACTATAAAAACAGCGGAATGCGAAAACAAACATGCAAGGTCATACCTTTTGCCTAAATAACAACTTCCCGTTTATTTAGTCTTAACAATTTATTTTCTACTCTATTTTTATTTAAACTATAAATATAATACATCTTTTTTTCTTTTTCGTCAATACAAATTTTACAATTTTTGATTAACCCTATGAAAGAAATGTGACAATGTCTTAAGTAAAGAAATGAAAAAAACATTAAAAAAATTTTAAAACAAACTAAAAAATAAAAAATGTACGCATCTTTTCAGCAATCAATAAACTCTCTAATCCTTT
>CATKFT010000081.1 GCA_949747745.1 uncultured Clostridia bacterium | reverse complement strand
GTAACTACTTTATAATAACATTATTTTAGTTTTATTAGAATATTAGAAAATTACATTCAACTTTACTATATGTTATTTTTCCATTTTCGTCTATAGTAAAGTTTATAAATATAATTATATAAGAATCTGATGTCGACGTTTGAAAACTATAATCCCCGCTTTCTAATTTTCCATATACATTTTCCCAATTATAAGTATTTTTTATAGCACCATTATTATTTACTTTTACAGAATTTACTAATGTTTTTATATTATTATTTTTTGTTAGAGCCCTGTATCCGTCATTATGTTTTCCTTTTGATATGCGATAAGAATCTGAATATTGATATTCATGTTTAAATTCATTTGTATCATTAACTGTAATTGTTAATCCTGTTGGTGAAAGTTCATTTATTGTAAT
Organism: uncultured Clostridia bacterium; assembly: GCA_949747745.1. Next base: position 1,654 of record CATKFT010000081.1, on the reverse strand, counting down.
TAAGACTTTGTCAGGTGAATTATAAACTCTTTCTAATTCTTTATTAGGTACTTTAATATTACTTTTTTCTTTTAATATTTTAATTTTTTTAATACTTTCATCTCTAATGGTATTGATACTACCTTGGTCTATAAATGCATTATGTTCTAAATAAACGAGTATTTCTTGATATTGTTTAAATTGTAAATTACTATTTTGGGGAATAGTAATCCTATATAAACTTCTATCTGTAGAATCCATGAAAATTAAATTTTTATCATTAGCTTCTATTACTACTCCTCTCATAGTTGAAATAGCAATTTTTATGAAAATATATCCTATAATACAAATTGTAACAAGTAAAATAATAATTAAAATCCTCTTTGTATTTTTCATTTAATCCCCCCTATCTACCATTTTTTCATATTTTACTTTACACTACCTACAATAATATTTGTAGTCATGATTTTAAACTATTATCCATAATATATCAGTTACTTCTATAGATATAAATTTGGGATTCTAGATATAATAAAGACATTTTGGATTCACCATTCGCAAATATTCTTTGCTTCCAAATTTGTGAAAACAAGTTATTATTATTCAATAGAATTATAACATACAGCAGTCTATATCCACAACCAAAAATCTAAAAAACCTCCCTTGATATTTCTATTTTATCATGGAAGGTTTTATTTACACAACTTTTTGGATATTCTCTATATTCTCCATCATTTTTACTAAAATATCTCTTCAAATTCTTCAGCTGTTACTGTTTCTTTTTCTAGTAATAATTCTGCAAGAATTTGTAATTTATCTGTATTACTACTTAATATACTAATTGCTTTTTCATAAGCCTTATCTATTAATTCCTTTACTTCTATTCCAATTACATCTTCTATATTTTGTCCAAACACATCTAAATTATCCTTATCTTCTAATGAAATTGGACCTAATTTTTCACTCATTCCATACGCTGTAATCATATCTTTTGCAATTCCAGTTGCTACTTGTATATCATTTCTTGCTCCTGTTGAAATATCATCTAATGCTATCTTTTCTGCAGCACGTCCTCCTAATAATCCTACTAACCTTTCTTCTAGTTCAGTTTTAGAACGATAGAATTTATCTTCATTTGATTTATACATTGTGTATCCACCTGCTACACCTCTTGGTATTATAGATATTTCTTTTAGTGGCTCTCCTGTATCTAAAAACTTTCCTACTATTGCATGTCCTGCTTCATGATATGCTGTTAATTTTTTCTCTTTATCTGAAATCACTCTTGCTTTTTTTGCAATTCCTACTGTTACTTTTTTTACTGCTTCTTCTATATCTTCTTGTTCAATTGCCTCATGTTTATTTATTGTTGCAATTATTGCCGATTCATTTAATATATTAGCAAGTTCTGCTCCTGTATATCCTGCTGTATCTTCTGCAATACTTTTTAATGTTACATTATCTGCAAATCTCTTTTCTTTTGAATGTATTTTTAATATTTCTTCCCTTCCACGTACATCTGGTGGTGCTATTGTAATTTGTCTGTCAAACCTGCCAGGACGAAGTAATGCTTTATCTAACATTTCTGGTCTATTAGTTGCTGCAAGAACTATTATTGTTTCATTTTTTTCAAAACCATCCATTTCCACTAATAATTGATTTAATGTTTGATTAT
>CATKFT010000080.1 GCA_949747745.1 uncultured Clostridia bacterium | reverse complement strand
TTAACAGATTCAAGCACTATAAGAGATGTACTATTATTCCCAACAATGAAACCATTGAATAATGTAAATAAAAAAGAGATAGCAAAAACAGAAAGTGGAGAAATAAATAATGTCAAATTTGAAACAGACATAAAAAGAGAAGACGCAATAAAGTTACTAAAAAAATACAATAAAGAAGAATTTCATATAAGACATGCTGTTACTGTTGAACAAATTATGAAATACTTTGCAAGAAAATACAATGAGAACGAAGAATTTTGGGGGCTTGCAGGATTATTACATGATATAGATTATGAAATGTACAAAGAAGAACACTGTAAAAAAGCACCTGAAATGTTAAAAGAAATTAATGCAAATAATGAATTAATACATGCTGTTTGTAGCCATGGATATGGAACTTGTACTGATATAGAACCTAAGCACAATATGGAGAAAATATTATTTGCAGTAGATGAATTATCTGGACTAATTTGGGCAGTATCTAAAATGAGACCATCAAAAAGTACAAAAGATATGGAATTACAAAGTTTAAAAAAGAAATATAAAGATAAAAAATTTGCAAGTGGTTGTTCAAGACAGATAATTGAAGATGGTGCTAAAATTTTAGGTTGGGAATTAGATGAACTACTACAAAATACATTAGAGGCGATGAAAGAAACAGAAGATGATATACAAAAGTATCTATAAATAACCCATAATTGCTGTAGGAGGTAAAAATGATTTTAGATAATAAATTAGGTATTACAGACCCAGCAGAACTCTCAAGACAAGAAGAAAGAATTAGTAAAATACGAGCAAAAGAAATGTTTGAAACAGGATATTTGAATACATTGAAACCAGGAACATTTGAAACTTTAAAGAAAATTCATAAATACTTATTTGTAGAGATATATGAATTTGCAGGGAATTTAAGAAAAGTAAATATAGCAAAAGGAAATTTTAGATTTATACCTCTTACTTATCTTGAAGAAGCAATTATAAATATTGAAAAAATGCCACAATCAACTTATGAAGAAATAATTGAAAAATATGTTGAAATGAATATAGCACATCCGTTTAGAGAAGGTAATGGAAGAAGTACAAGAATTTGGCTTGATTTAATTTTAAAAAAAGAACTAAAGCTAGTAGTTGATTGGAGTAAAGTTGACAAAACAGATTACTTGCTTGCAATGGAACGAAGCCCAATAAAAGATACAGAAATTAAACAATTATTAAAACAAGGATTAACAGAAAAGATAGATGATAGAGAAGTATATCTAAAAGGTGTGGACAATAGTTATTTATATGAAGGTTATGTATTATTTAAGATAAATGAATTATAAGATATTTTAAAAGAAAAGTAAGTATAAAATTTGTATAGGATAAGCATGATAATACAAACTATAAAGTAAAAAAAGGAGGAGCTATATGTATAATTTTCAATTTGATAAAAGAATTTTGTATATAGTATTAGCTATTATGGTTGTAATGAGCATTACAGGGATGAATAAAAATTATTTAATGGGGCTAATACTTACACTTCCAGGAGTTATTGTAGCAATTACATTTCATGAATTTGCACATGCATATGCTGCCTATAGATTAGGAGATGATACTCCCAAGATGCAAGGGAGGTTAAATTTAAATCCATTAAGCCATTTGGATCCTATAGGTTCCGTGTTACTAATATTTGCACATGTAGGATGGGGAAAACCAGTACAAATAAATTCAAGAAATTTTGATAGAAAGTACAGTATATCAACAGGGGAAGCAATTGTATCTGTTGCAGGACCTGCCATGAACTTTATACTTGCAATAGTATTGTCTATAATATATTATGCTTTGCTTAAGTTTATACCAACTATAATGTTTACACAAATAGGGTCAATTGCTATGGTAATTATAGAGTCTGCAATTATTGTAAATATAGGTTTAGGAGTATTTAACTTAATACCACTTCCACCACTAGATGGAAGTAAAATATTTAGAAACTTTATGTCATATAATATAAAACAATGGTTAGATAAATATGAATACATATTTTATATTGTATTTTTGGTTTTATGGATTTCAGGGCTTGCAGGTGATATTATATCTCCAATTATAGGTTTTATTGCAAATGGATTAATGAACTTAGTTGGAATGCTGTTTGGAATGCATTTATAAAAATGCTATATCTTGTACAGTCTGTTTCCATGAAGTAATATTAATTTAAACACTTCGTTTCCAATTAGTATACTAAGTCCTACTATGTAATTTATAAAGGCTAGTCCATTTTTAAAATATATTACTTTATTTGCATTAATTTTATATGGTATTATTAAAATATAGAAAGAGAAATAAAAATGAAAAAAGACGTATATGTATTAGGAATTGAATCAAGTTGTGATGAGACTTCAGTAGCTGTTGTTAAAAATGGAAGAACAGTACTTTCTAATGTTATAAATTCACAAATAGAAATACATAAAAGATTTGGAGGCGTAGTTCCAGAAATTGCTTCAAGAAATCATGTTGAAGCGATTTCAACAGTTACAAAAGAAGCTTTGGATGTAGCAGGAATTACATTTAATGATATAGATGTAGTTGCATGCACATATGGTCCTGGTCTTGTAGGAGCATTACTTGTAGGTGTAGCTTATGCAAAAGCATTAAGCTATGCTTTAAAAAAGCCACTTGTAGGAGTAAATCACATACACGGACATATTGCTGCAAATTATATAGCACATAAAGAATTAGAACCTGAATTTTTATGTATGGTTATTTCAGGAGGACATACACATCTTGTACAAGTAAAAGATTATACAGAATTTGAAATATTAGGACGTACAAGAGATGATGCAGTAGGAGAAGCATTTGATAAAGTGGCAAGAGTTATAGGGCTAGAATATCCAGGAGGACCAAAAATTGATAAACTTGCAAAAGATGGAGAACCAAATATTAAGTTACCACATACACATTTTGATAATTTAGATTTTAGCTTTAGTGGTATAAAAACAGCTGTATTAAATATGCATCATAGAAATCCTAATATAAATAAAAATGATCTATGTGCAAGTTTTGAAAAAGCAGTATCAGATATGCTAATAGATAATACCATAAAAGCAATAAGAGAACACAATATAAAAAAAGTAGCATTAGCAGGAGGAGTATCAGCAAATATTTTTATAAGGGAAAGATTTAAAAAATTGGAAAAAGATGAAAATGTTAAAATATATTATCCAGAGTTATATTTATGTACAGATAATGCAGCAATGATAGCTGCAGCACGGTTATTATGATTATATGGCTGGTAATATAAAAGATTTAACCCTAAATGCAGTTCCAAATTTAAAAATAAATATGTAATGGGAGTTATATATCTTGGATTCATTACAAAAATAAGTATTACTTAACTCGTTCTACTATAGTGCATATTAATGAATATTGAATATTTAGAAAGGAAGCAAGTATGTCTATATATGTAATAGCAGATTTACATTTATCCTTTAAAAATCCAAAACCAATGAACATTTTTGGGGATAATTGGGAAAACCATGAAGAAAAAATAAAAAATGATTGGATAAGTAAAGTAAATAACGAAGATGTAGTTATTTTGCCTCGGAGATTTTTCATGGGCAATGAATTTAGAAGATGCATATTTAGATTTTAAATATTTAAATGAATTACCAGGGAAAAAGTTATTATTAAAAGGAAACCATGATTATTGGTGGACTACTATAACAAAAATGAGAAATTATTTAGAAGAAAACAAATTTGATACAATAGATTTTATATATAATAATAGCTATTGTTATGAAAACTATATAATTACAGGAACAAGAGGTTGGACATTAAATGATTTAGAAGGAACAGGAAAAATTTTAAATAGAGAATTGATACGATTAGAATTATCTTTGCAAGAAGGAGTTACTAAGTTTGGAAATAATAAAGAAATAATAGTATTTATGCATTATCCACCAATTACAAATTCTAGTTTGTTGAATAAATTAGAACTAAAATTTGTACAGATGATGAAAAAGTATAATGTATCTAAGTGTATGTATGGTCATTTACATGGACGTTCTCATAAAGAGGCAATAGAAGGAAATATAGAAGGAATAGAGTTTAAATTAATAAGTGGAGATTATTTAGATTTTAAGTTAATGAAAATATAATACATATACAAAAAAATTAATTTATTTAAAATAAGAAATTAAAATAGTAAAAAAGCATATTTCATTAACAACTTAATATAAATAAGATTAACAAAAAACAAGGAAAGTAATATCCTTGTTTTTTGTTAATTATAAAACTATTTTTTATCATCTTTCATAACTTCTTTTATAGCTCCTAAGCTAGAAAGAGCTTTTGTTGCATCAAATGGAATAAATACTTTATTTGCTTCTCCATCTGCAATTTTTTCTAAAGATTCTAAAGATTTTAGTTGTACAAGTTTTTCATCTGGGTTTGCTTTTTTCATAGCAGAGTAAATCATTTCAACTTCTTTAGCTTTAGCTTCTGCAACTTGTTTAATAGCTTCAGCCTCACCAGTTGCACGTCTAATTTTAGATTCTTTATCAGCTTCTGCTTGTAAAATAGCAGCTTCTTTTTGACCTTCTGCAATTGTAATGGCAGATTGTCTTTCACCTTCTGCTTGAAGAATTAATGCTCTTTTATTTCTTTCAGCATTCATTTGCTTTTCCATTGCATCACGGATATCAGCAGGTGGAGTAATATCTTTAATTTCAACTCTATCAATTTTACATCCCCATTGATCTGTTGCTTCATCTAATATAACTCTTAATTGGTCATTAATTGCATCTCTTGAGCTAAATGTTTCGTCTAAATCCATTTTACCAACAATATCACGAATTGTTGTAATAGCTAAGTATTCAATACCTTTTTTTAAACTTTGGATTTCATATACTGCTTTTGCAGGGTCTGTAATTTTATAAAATACAACTGTATCAATTGTAATTGTAACATTATCTTTTGTAATAACTCCTTGAGGTGGAATATCCATTGTTTGTTGTTTTAAACTAACAACACTTCTTACATGGTCAATAAATGGAACAATAATAGTAAGACCAGCGTCTGCTATTTTGTGATATTTACCAAGTCTTTCAATAATATAAACCTCAGCTTGTTTAACGATTTTAATAGATTTAAATGCTATTATTAATATAATAACAAGTAATATAATTAAAAATGCCATAATAAAAATTCCTCCTTATAAAAAATATATATTTATATTTGCATAATAGAAATTTAAAAAAATCTATTATAAAAATAGTAAAAACATTACTTTGTAGCAGTTAGTAAAAGTGGTTTTACAATAGCTTTAACTCCACTAATTTCTGCTATTTCTACTGTAGAACCAACAGGAATAATTTCATCACTAATTCCTTTAGCACTCCAAGTTTCGCTACCTATCTTAACTTGACCAATTCCCTTATTTGAATTAATTTCTACAGTTACAAGTCCAGTTTTTCCTATGATAGAGTATGCGTTTGTTTTAATACCGTCTTTACGAGACATTTTACCTGCAAATGATTTTGTTAAAAATAATAAAATAGTAGATGTTATTACAAATACAGTAGTTTGAATAATAATATTGGCGGTAAAAAAACTGGTAATCATTGCAAAAAGTGCACCAATTGCGAACCAAAATACTAAAAAACCAACAGTAATCATTTCTAATATAAAAAACATACCTGATATAATTAACCAAATTTGCCACATAGATAAATACCTCCTTTATAAAGATACAATACTATTATA
>CATKFT010000079.1 GCA_949747745.1 uncultured Clostridia bacterium | reverse complement strand
GCAATTCCACCATTTATGATAAGAGCAGATGTTGTAACAGGTGTTATGAGCTTTGAAGAAATGGATGCTATGATGTATAAAATTGAGGGCGAAGATTTATATTTAATAGGAACTAGTGGACACTCTATGATTGGAAAATTTAAAGACCAAATTTTACAAAAATCTAATTTACCATATACTATGACATCTTATTCTCCATGTTTTAGAAAAGAAAAAGGATCACATGGAATTGAAGAACGTGGAGTTTATCGTATACATCAATTTGAAAAACAAGAAATGATTGTTGTTTGTGAACCAGAACAAAGCTATGAATGGTATGATAAAATGTGGTCTTATACTGTTGAATTGTTTAGAAGTTTAGATATCCCTGTTCGTACATTAGAGTGTTGTAGTGGAGACCTTGCAGATTTAAAGGCAAAAAGTGTTGATGTAGAAGCTTGGAGCCCAAGGCAACAAAAATATTTTGAAGTAGGAAGTTGTTCAAACTTAACTGATGCCCAAAGTAGACGTTTAGGTATACGTATAAAAGGTGAAAAAGGAAATTATTTTGCACACACTTTAAACAACACTGTAGTTGCCCCACCTCGTATGCTTATAGCATTAATTGAAAATAACTATAAAGAAGATGGAAGTGTAACTATACCTAAGGCTTTACAACCTTATATGGGAGGAAAAACTATTCTTAATCCAAAATCAAATTAAAAGTTTCTAGAAAAATAGAAATATTTGACCATTACTTGTCTTTTGTAAAAAGTATATGCAAATGCGTTTTCTCACTTTCTATTTGTATATGCTTTTCAATTTCCGTTATTATAAATTAAATTTTTAGTATTATAGAAGGAGGTTAGTATAATGCAAGTTAAAAATCCTAAATTTGAAATTTCAGCTGTATCTGCTAAACAATATCCTACAAATGGATTACCTGAAGTTGTTTTAGTTGGAAAGTCTAACGTTGGAAAATCTTCCTTTATTAATACTATGATTAATAGAAAAGCTCTTGCAAGAACTAGTAGTGAACCTCGGTAAAACTAGGCAAATTAATTTTTATAATATAGATAATAAATTCTATTTTGTGGACTTACCTGGATATGGATATAGTAAAATGTCTAAAAAAGAACAAGAACAAGTTGGAAAATTTACTGAAAAATATTTAGTTGAAAGAAATAGTATTTCTTTAATTATTTTCTTAATAGATATAAGGCATAAACCAACACAAAATGATAGACTTATGTATAATTTTATTATGAAATCAAATCTTCCTTTTATTGTTATTGCAAATAAGGCAGATAAAATTGCTCCTACTAAGGTACAAGATTATATAAAAGATTTAAAAAAAGAATTTGGTATTTCTTTTAGTATACTACTTCCCTTTTCTTCTGAAAAAAAAATATATTGTGATTCTGTTTGGGATGAAATTGAAAGGATTGTTTGTTTATGAAACTAACTGAAAATAGTGATATTTTAGCGGAAAATAAAGTACTAATTTTATACATTTTAAATAAGCTAAATAAACCAATTGATGCTGATAGTCTTTTAACTCTTATACTGCCTGCAAAAGAAATGAATTACTTTTATTTTCAGCAGTTTTTGTTAGATTTATTAGAAAATGAGTATATTATTGGTTATACAAAAGATGATAAAACGATGTATAAAATAACATCTTTAGGTATAGAAACTCTATCTCTTACAGATGATCTTTTACCAGGATTTATAAAACTACAAGCTGATGAAGCTTTAAAAAAGCAAGTAGATAATGTTCAAAATACGAATCATGCAGTTTCAGAATTTACTCCTATAACTGAAAATGAATTTATGGTTACTTGTAAATTACTAAAAAACAATGTTACTAATTTTGAAATAAAACTTCAAGCATCCTCACGTGATGAAGCAAAACAAATATCAGAAAAATGGGAAAAAAGCTATGATGAAATTTATCCTATTGTTTCAGAAATATTTACTGGAAAATAGAATATAAACAAATTTTTTAATATTTTTTATATAAATTCTGAGGGGAAGTTAATTTTATACTTCCCCCATCCATACAATTCTACTTTTCTTTTTTCATGATTAGCCTCACGATCAAACAATATATTATTGATATGATGACAGCTTCAATTACCATAGCAATAATTGGTACATCCTGTGGTAATATCCCTACTAAGCAAAACTCGATCAAGGATAAAATTAATGTATCCAAAACTACTGCTTCTATAAAGCTATTCTTTCCCCATTTGAACGTAAGTGGCGGAACCGCAAAAAAGCATATACTTATTATTATTAAACCTATAATAAGTATTTGTATACCTACCACACTACAAACACTATCGAGTGTCTTAATTATGCTCTCTTTGCCGGATAGGTATTTAGTAATTATCATATTTCTCCTTTCTTTGCATTAACTTGCAAAAAACACTACAAAGTCTTTTAGACTATTTACAGTTACAATGTAATTGTATCACTCCTTGTAAATCATGTCAATTTTTGCGTTTTCAACTATACTAATTTCACGAAATTTTCTGTCTCACATACTCGTATAAAATTACACTTGTTGCAACAGAAGCATTTAAACTTTCTGTTTTTCCAAGCATTGGGATTTTTGCCTTTATATCTGATATTTCTATAACCTCCTCTGATACCCCATTTGCTTCATTTCCTATTACTATTACTTTTTTATAATAATCTACATCATATATACTTTTATCTGTTTTAAGTGATGTTGCTACTATTTTAAATTTATGTTTTTTCATTTCTTTTAATGTTTTTACTATGTCTTCTACTACTATTATTTTTACTCTAAATATTGCTCCCATTGTTGATCTAACTACTTTAGGATTATATGCATCTGCTGTTTTTCTTGATATTATTATTTGGCTTAATCCTACACTATCTACTGTTCTTAATATTGTACCTAAATTTCCTGGATCTTGTATACCATCTAAAACAAGTATTATATCTTGGTTATAATCTATACTTTCTTCTTCATTTTCCTTTTTTATTACTGCTAAAATTCCTTGTGGATTTGTTACTTCTGTTACTGCAGAAAACACCTTTTCTGATACATATATGCAATTATATTTTGCAATTTCATATAATAACTTTTGCTCTATTGTACCATCTTTTACACAATCTTCACATACAACAATAGTATCTATCTTAGCTTTTTCTTCAACCGCTTCTTCTATTAGCTTTATCCCCTCTATGATATATTTTTTTTCTTGTTCTCTGTACTTTTTATCTTTTAGTTTTCTTATATTTTTAATAACTTCATTATCTTTACTTGTAATAACCTGCATAATACCTCCTAATTTATATTATTACATTGTTACATTTTATAGCCAATATAACATAATTATATCGTTTTTTATCTGTGAATTGTAATATTACATGTTCCCACTCTAACCTATCTCTTTTAAAAATTCTTTTACTTTTCTCACTATAATCGCATCATCATTTTCTAATATTTTATATGTTACATATAGTTCTATACTTTTTGAAAATTTTATTTCATTTCTATATTTTTTTACTAGCTTATCTACTATTTCCATATTAAATTGATCTTTATTAAAATTAAACATTACACTTTCTCTTCTTTGTGCTATTTTTATTATATTTGCTTTTTTTGCTAACTCTTTTATCCTTGCTACTTCTAATAAATTATTTACTTCTTCTGGCATTACACCATATCTATCTATTATTTCGTCTATTACATTTTGTATATCCTCTTCTGTTCTTGAAAGTGCAATATTTTGGTATATTTCTATCTTTTGACTACTATTTTCAATATATTCATCTGGAATATAGCTAGATATATTTAGTTCTATTTGTACATCTATTTCTTCTTTTGTTTCTTCTCCTCTCATTTCTTTTACTACTTCATCTAAAAGTTTACAATATGTGTCATATCCTACTTGATCCATATGCCCGATGTTGAATTTCACCGAAGCAAACTTCCTGCTCCTCTTATTTCTAAGTCTCTCATTGCTATTTTAAATCCAGAACCAAATTCTGTAAACTCTTTTATTGCTTTTAATCTTTTATCTGCTATTTCACTTAATAGTTTGTCTGGCTTGTAGGTAATATATGCATAACTTTGTGTATTACTTCTTCCAACTCTTCCCCTTATTTGATATAATTGTGCTAAGCCTAACTTATCTGCATTTTCTACTATTATTGTATTTGCATTTGGTATGTCTATTCCAGATTCTAGTATTGTTGTACATACTAATACATCTATCTTCTTGTTTATGAAATCTAGCATTATTTCTTCAAGTTCTTTTCCTGTCATTTTTCCATGTGCAAAACCTATTTTTGCTTCTGGTATAAGTGCTCTTACGTCTTCTGACTTTTTTATAATTCCTTCTACATTATTATATAAGTAAAATACTTGTCCATTTCTTTCAAGCTCCTTTGTAATAGCTTCTTTTACTACTTCTTCATCATACTCTAATACATATGTCTGAACTGGTCTTCTATTTTGTGGTGGTTCATATATTACAGACATGTCTCTCACTCCTACAATAGACATATGAAGAGTTCTTGGTATTGGTGTTGCTGTCATTGTTAGTACATCTACATTTGTTTTTAATTCTTTTATTTTTTCTTTATCTTTTACCCCAAAACGATGTTCTTCGTCTATAATTAATAGTCCTAAATCTCTAAATTTCACATCTTTACTTAGTATTCTATGTGTTCCAATAACTACATCAATTTCTCCTAACTTTAGTTTTTTTATTATTTCATCTTGTTCTTTTTTTGTTCTAAATCTATTTAATAATTCTACTTTAACTGCAAAAGCTTCCATCCTTTCCTTAAAACTTTCATATTGTTGGTTTGCAAGTACTGTTGTTGGAACAAGATATGCTACTTGTTTATGGTTCATACATGCTTTAAATGCTGCTCTTATTGCTACTTCTGTTTTTCCATATCCGAACATCTCCACAAAGAAGTCTATCCATTGGTTTTTCTTGCTCCATATCCTTTTTAACTTCTTCTATACATCTTAATTGATCATCTGTTTCAACATATGGAAAACTATCTTCAAATTGTGTTTGCCATGGTGTATCTTTTTCAAATGCAAATCCTTTTATTTTCTGCCTTTTTGCATATAGTTGTATTAAATTTTTTGCAACTTCTTGTAAATTCGATTTTACTTTCTTTTTAGTATTAAACCATTCTTTAGAACCAAGTCTATTTAGTTTTGGTTCTTTTTCTCCTCCACCAATGTATTTTCTTATATTATCTAATTGGTTTGTTGGAATATATAATATGTCATCATCTTTATATTTTATTTTTATATAATCTTTTGTTATATTATCTGCTTTTATTGTATTTACACCTATAAATTGACCAATTCCATGAGATTTATGTACTACATAATCTCCTATTTTTAAATCTGCAAATACTACTTTTTCCCCTTCTGCAAAACTAGAATGCGTTCTTTTTCTTCTTTTTGCATCTTTACTAAAAAGCTCTTTACTGCTTATCACTAATAAATTGAAGTCATACCATTCAAAACCTGTTGATAATGTACCTGTTGATACTATTACTATACTATTTGGAATTGCGTTTTTTGAAAACTCTATATTACTTTTTATATTTGCTATCTCTTCTTTATCTATTGCATCCCTTACTATATTTTCTTTGCTTTCCTTATTTATTATATTTTTAATTTTATTTTCATTATTTTCTAAATTTTCTATATATTTATGTGGTATTTCTTTTTCTAAAAGCAGTAATGATAATTTTTTAGCATTTTCATCATCTCCTGCAAGCACTATAACTATTTTTTTTTCATTTATTGCAGTTTGTACTTCCTCTAAAAATATTTCCATACTACTTTTGTAGTAATTTACTTCTCTTGTCCTAAAATTTATTCCATTTTTTCTTGCATCAAGAGTTTCTTCATCTACAAGATCTAAATCTTGTTTTTCTAAATATATTGTCTTTCTTTTTAGTATATCCTTTATTATTTCATCATATTCATATAATTTTTTTATTGCATCTGGAATAATTTTCTCTTTTTCAATTAACATTTTTTGTACATTTTCATTATCTATTAGAACATTTTTACTTCTTGCTTTTATTTTTCTAATTTCATCTAAATATATAATACTGTCTTTTTTTATATAATTTAGCAAATTTGTTGCTTCTTTATAAAAACTATCATAATATTTATCTATTTTGCTAATATAATTACCTGTTTTTATTAATTCTATATCAGCTTCTATATTATCTTTATATTGACTAGTATTTTTTTTATTATTATCTATATAATTATCATCTAAAAATCGTTTTTTTATATCTAGGCACACTTCTTCTAAATTTCTTTCTAGAACAAATTCATGTGCTGGATAGATTGTTATATCTCTAATTTCTTTAGTTGAGCGTTGATTTAATATGTTAAAGTATCTTATAGAATCAACATCATCTCCCCAAAATTCAATTCTAACACCCATTTTGTCAGTTATAGCAATATCTAATATTCCACCCCTTAGGCTAAATTGTCCTTTTGCTTCAATTAAATCAATCCTTGTATAGCCTAAATTTACTAAATTTCTTTTCAATTCTTCTAAATCATAAGTTTTTCCTAGTTCAAATTTTATTATATCTTTATATAACAATTCTTGTGGAATAATTCTTTGCATAAGTGCTTCAATTGTAGTAATAACAACATCTACTTCATTTGTATAAATTTTATTTAAAGCCTCTATTCTTTCATATGGCAAATCTTTACTCTCAGCAATATAATCATATGTAACTATTTCTCTTTTAGGAATTAGAACTACTTTATTAGTAAAATATGAAATATCCTCTTGTAATTTCCTTGCTTGTATTTCGTTATAAGTAACAATGCAAATCTTCTTTTTTGCATACTCAATCGAACTATACGCAAGAAAAATTTTGCTAACATCAGTAAGCCCGAGTTAACAAACTTGGGCTTTTTTTATTTTCCAAATCTCTAATATATGTGTCAAATTTTTTCGAGCTTGATAATGACTGTAAAATAGAATTCATAACTTCCATTTTCCCCTTTTGAATTTTATTATATAATTATATAATATTTTTTTGGTTTTTAGAAGATATTTTTATAATTTTTATTATATGTGTAAACATTGGTCGTTTAAATGTAAATTTTTCTTATGCCTTACTTTTTTTACTATTACCTCTTTTTAATCTAATAAATTTTCGATAAATGCACTATCTTTTTATTTCCATTTCAACTAATATTACAGAAGCTCAGATTTTAATCCTTTTATATAGAAAATTATATTGTTCCTACTAAACTATCTCCATTTATATCTGTTATTAATACTTTCCTAATCGTATTTTCCATACTTACATCACCTGTTTCTACATACACCATAATATAATTACTTGTATGCCCTTTTAAATATTTTCCATCTTGTTCTTCAAATAAAACTTCTAACTTTTTCCCTATATAACTCCTATTTTGTTCTTCTTGCTTTTTGTTTGATAATTCAATTAATATTTTACTTCTTTGCTCTTTTATATTACTTTTTACTTGTTGTTTCATTACTGCTGCTTTTGTTCCTTTTCTTTGTGAATATTTGAATACATGCATTTTATAAAATGCAATTTTTTCTAAAAATTTATATGTATTTTGAAATTCTTCTTCATTTTCTCCTGGAAAACCTACTATTATATCCGTTGTTAATGATACATCTTTATATATTTGTCTAATAATTTCAATTCCTTTTTCAAATTCTTCTACACTATATTTTCTATTCATCCTTTCTAAAGTAGCATTACATCCACTTTGTAAAGATAAATGAAAATGATTACATACCTTTTCTAATTTTGCTAATTCTAAAATAAAATCTTTTTCCATTAATGTTGGTTCTAAAGAACCTAATCGTATTCTTTTAATTTCTGGTATTTCGTTAATTTTCTTTAATACATCTAATAATGAAAATTTATCTTTTACATCTTTACCATATGACGCTAAATGAATTCCTGTTATTACTACTTCTTTAATTCCTATTTTTGCAATTTCTTTTACTTCTTTAATTATCTCTTCTGGATTTCTACTTCTTATTCTCCCTCTTGCATATGGTATTATACAGTATGAACAAAACCTATCACACCCATCTTGTATTTTTATTACTGCTCTTGTTTTATCTGTATATGTAGTAGTTCCAAACTCTGCAAATTCCTTTTCATACAAAATATCAGAAATACTTTCTTCTTTTTCTTTTTGATATTTTTGAATGTATAATGCAATATCCTTTTTTTCTTGATTTCCTATAACAATATCAATTTCTTCTATCTTCTCTAACTCATCTTTTGCAACTTGTGCATAGCATCCTGTAACAGCTAATATAGCTTCTTTATTTTTTTCTTTTGCTCTTCTAATAATTTGCCTAGATTTTCTATCTGACATGTTTGTTACTGTACATGTATTTACAATGTATATATCTGCTATATCTTCGAAATCTACAATTTCATAATTTTCTTCAATAAATTTTTGTTTCATTGCATTTGTTTCATATTGATTTACTTTACATCCGCAATGTATAAAATGCTACTGTTTTATTTTTCTTCATCCCATATCCTTTCTTACATACATTTTATGTATTAATTTTAATATGAATATTTATTTAAAAATTGATTATATTAATATAATCAAAGGCGAACGTTATTGTCCGCCTATTTTTTAGTTTTAAACTCTCGATTTTCCATCTAATGTATCTAAGTTGTCTAGTGCTTTTCCTGTTCCTAATGCTACACATGATACACTATCTTGTGCTATCATAACATTTATTCCTGTTTTTTCTTGTAAAAGTTTATCTAAGCCTTCTACTAAGCACCCTCCCCCTGTCATATAAATTCCTTTATCGCTAATATCTGCTGCAAGTTCTGGCGGTGTTTTTTCTAATACTGAGTGTACAGCATCTACTATCATCATAGCTGGTTCTGTTAGTGCTTCCATCATTTCACTTGAACGTATTGTAACAGTTTTTGGAAGCCCTGTTACTAAATCTCTTCCTCTTATATCCATTTCTATATCTTGTATTCTTGGGTATACACATCCTACATTTACCTTTAAGTCCTCTGCTGTTCTTTCACCTATCATAACATTATGTTTTTTCTTTATATATTTTATAATATATTCATCAAACTTATCTCCTGCAATTTTCAAAGATGTACTTACAACAGAACCACCAAGAGAAATAACTGCTATATCTGTTGTTCCTCCGCCAATATCTACTATCATATTCCCACATGGTTTTGATATATCAATTCCTGCACCAATTGCTGCTGCAATTGGTTCTTCTATTAAGTATACTTTTCTTGCTCCTGCTTGTGATGCAGCATCTATAACAGCTTTTTTTTCTACTTCTGTTACTTGTGATGGTATACATATCATAATTCTTGGTGCAAATATAAATTTTCCACATACTTTATTTATAAAATGTTTTAGCATTTTTTCTGTTACAGTATAGTCTGAAATAACCCCATCTTTTAATGGTCTTGTTGCTACAATATTTCCTGGAGTTCTTCCAAGCATTCTTCTTGCTTCTTGTCCAACAGCTAATACTTCTCCTGTGTTATGGTCAACAGCAACAACAGATGGTTCTCTAAGTACTATCCCTTTTCCTTTTACATATGCTATAACTGTTGCTGTTCCTAAATCTATTCCTATATCTTGCCCAAAACCAAACATCAAAATCTATCCTTTCCTAAATTATCCATATATTATTATTTCCAATTGTTACAAATTCATTACAATTATATTACATGTATAGAAAAATATCAATAGATTTTAAAAATTTAAGAAATTTCATGTTACTGGATATAAGTTTAGCCTTTTTTCGTAAGTTTAGTACAAAAAGCAATTATCCAGTAACAATTTCGTCTTATTCGATTAAATCAATAGCATTCCCTGCATTTAGTCCTTTTAAATTATAGTATGATTCTGGTATTTTTCCTACTATTACATTTTCTGCAATTAATACTTGATTTGATATTTTGTCACTTATCACATTATATGGTGTTAATATATTTACTTCACAATCTACTTGCAAATATATTCTATGTATAGTTTGATTTATTCCCGCTTCTTTAAATTCACTCCTCAAATCAGTTTGTACATTTCCAATGTTTTCTAATTTTATATGTATTATTGGTCCTATTCCTGATAATATCTTTGTTCCAGTAAAACTTCCTAATCTTATTCCTATTTCTTCTTCTTTTACTTCTTCTAATCTTTTTTGAATTTTTTCTGCAACATCTGATATTATTAAGTTTATTGGAGTAATATTTGATTTTATCATTGTTATATTTTCATTAGAATCTTTGTATATTGTTACTAAATCCTCATATTTATATTTATTAATTATTTTAGTAGATTCTTCATTACAAATAATAGTTGCTATACTTTTTGCTTTATCTTCACACAATTTTTCAACAATAGGATTTATACTATTAATAATCATTACAAATGTTAATATTGCTACTATAAATATTGTAATGAATTTCGCATTTTTCTTATTTTTATGTGGCATATTTGAAAAATTAAACTTTTTGTATACTATTTTGGGAAGCCTTATTCTTTTTCTAGAATAAATTGTATCCATATTTGCATCCTTCCTTATATAATTTTAATCTTCTTATGTAAGTTTTGTTTTCTACTATTAAGTATATAATGAAAATGTTACTATATAAAATAAAAACAATTTAATTCATTTTTTTCAAATCAATAATTTAAATATTCCTACATTTTTCTACTAATACATTTCGTACTTTAAAAGGAACGTATTTATACGTTCCTTTTATTTTATGCTGTTGCCTCTTTTCTTGTGTATACATATTTAGGAATAAATAATTGCTGTCCTGGATAAATTTTATTTATGTCTTCTATCTTGTTAACTCTTGCAATATCATCTACTGTACTTCTAAATTTCTTTGCTATTTCCCATAATGTATCATTTGGTTTTACAAAATAAATTACCATACTATAAATTTGTCTATCTCTATTTTCGTCTATATTTATTTCATCTATAATATTAATTTTTATAGTATTTGATATATTTAACACAAATTCTAAATCTATTTTTGTATCTATGCTTCCATCTGCTCCTATAATAAAATCACGATTTGTAACTTCTACATTTGTTTCTATACTCATATCTTTTGTTATTTCTCCAGAATCTATAGTAAAATTAAATGGAAGTTTCATTTGTTTTACATCAATTCTCGCTACATTTGCCCCTGCATAAATAAAGTTTAGTTCTATCTCCCCTTCATATACTACTCTTGCTTTTGCAATATTTTTATTTAATATAATTGGCTTTACTTCCACATCATATATCTCAGCTCCATTAATTTCAGGAACCATTATTTTTTCCCTTATATTACATGTATCTTTTACTTCACATTTATTTGCCATAGTATTTACACATCTTTTATTAAAGTCTAGGGTTTCACTTGGACTATATAAATCTTGTATAAGTTTAATATCTTTATTTTCGTATGCCCTTACATATAGTTCTACTTCTATTTCTATATATACTGAGTGTTCTTCTACTGAATTTGGTTTAACCACTACATTTTTTAATTTATATTTCATATCACATATATTAGAATCATCTATATTTTCAATATCTACAAATCCCATTACTGGTATTTTATTTTCTACTGTTTTTATTCTATTGTCTTCTGTAAGATACATCATTTTTACTGCAATATCAGCCTTTCCTAAGACTTTATTATAACTTATTTTTATATCTTTATTTATAATATCTAAATCTACTTTTAGTATTTCTGCTAAATTGTCAATATTTTCTATCACAATTGTATCTTTTGCAAATACTTTTTGGCATCCTTCTCCTACTAGTGAATTTACTTTAAGCTCCGTTTCCTGTGATTGTATGTCTTTTATATTATTTACTTGTTTTATAATATTTACATCTTCATTTGCATATACTGCCATTTCAAATTGTAAATTTGCTTTTACATTTATTTTTCTTCCATTTAATATTTTACATTCAATTGATTTTATACTTACATTTTCATCTAAGCTCATATCTCCAGTACAACCTTCAAAATCTAATATTTGTGTAAAATCTATATTAGTATTTAAGCTTCTTGTAACTTCTTGTTCTCCATCTGCAAGATATATAACATATACATTTACTTCCCCATCTATTCTTACTTTTCCATCTAATACTTCTTTTTTATATATACATACATTACCTGTAGTATTTATTGTATTTAATATATCTGGTTTTACATCTGGTACTATCATATCTCCCTCTACTACTATTAGTTCACTTTTTTGTCCTATAATTTTATTTAGTATAAAATTTTCCTTTGTCACATCTACCTGCATTGTTAATTCCTCCTCTTTTTTATTAGTTTATAGTAATGTATATTATAAGGACAAAAAAAAATTCCTATATTTAGGAATTTTTTTAATAAATTTACAAGTATTTTTGTTTTTTAGTTTCTATTTGTGGTGGTATAATTGGATTATAACTTTCTCCATCAAATAAACTAACTTCTACTGTTCTTGTTAATACATCCGTGTAACTATATGTAACATTTCTATTGTTTTCATCATATTTAACTATAAATAAGTTAGGATATGTTTTTTCTATTGTAGCTTTTTCTTCAAAATATTTGTTTCTTCCCAATGTGCCTTTTACAATTATTTTTTGTCCTATATTATCTGTAATGTCTGTTTTTAAATTTGTGATATCATCTCTGTAAATCATTTTATCACCTACTTCATTATTTGTGCTTATTATATCATTGCTGTTATATAATGTCAAAAAACAAAGCTGTATGTCAATTCGTGTTGTTTAGTATTCTCAATGGTTATGTAGTTTTATTACATTTATGTTACATTAGTATTACAAAGACATTACTTTCGCTTATATATAGAAAAAATTTTAACTGCATATTCTCTAAAAATATTACTTAAATATCTTTTAGAATTATTAAGCAATTAAAATTTTTTGTGAATTTATACTATTTTAATCTTTATTTCTTATTTTAGTAACTCTTTTTCCTCTTGCGCCAATTCCATTTATTCCTTTTGTTCCATCTCTTAGTTCATCTGCTATATCATTTATTGTAATATACCTATAATCTTCTGTTGTTGCTACTTTTTCTGCAACTACTAATGGATCCATAAAATCAATTAAGACTCTTGCTGGAGAAGATGCAAAGTTTGCTCCTGCTGAAACTAGTGCTTCATAATAACTCTGACATGCTCCTGCAAATATAACTAAATCTTTGCCTGTTATATTCACCCATTTTTTTGCTTCTCTTACAGTATTTATAAAATATCTCGAGTTTCTATAGTTATATATATCATTATATCCTGTTCCATTTTTTATCATTCCATCATGACCGTGTAATTACTAATATATCTGGATTATATCTATTTAATAAATCCATTACTACATATTCTTGTCTATTTTCAGCAACATTTCTTACAACAGCATCTAATCCCAATTTTTTATAATATCTGATAGATTTATCTGTATATCTTTTATCCCCATCTAAGTGCAAAATTTTTCCATTTTGTTCTTCTTCGTTCCTCCCGAGAAACCTCCTTTTTTCCTTATATGCTCTTCTTCTTGCACATCGTTTTATTTTATCTTCTAATTTATTTTCTAAGCTTCTCATATTATTTTGTATTTGCTTTTTCTCCATTGGCACAAGATCTTCTATATAGGCATCTGCAACAATTCGAATAATGAGTCCTTTTAAAATTGCAACATTTTTTCCATCTGAACGTTTTATTATATTTTCAACCTTAAATAAAATATCTTTCCCATAAGAAATTCTTCCTACAATATCGCCTTTTTTTATTTTATACAAAAAGCATCACCTCTATTTTCCAAGTAGCTCTTTATATATTATGTCGAATTTTGGTTTTTGTGAAAATATATTTTTTATTTTCTAATTTTTGCTTGTATATTACTAATTTTTGTGTTATAGTTATATTTAGTCTTATTTAAAAGACTATGAATTTATTTAATTTTAGACTATTTCCTTCTTTTTAGATGGTTCAATGTGTCAAGAAAAATTAAATCAAATTTTAAAAAGGAGGTTTATATATGGAAGAATTACAAGACAAAACATTAGTATGTAAAGATTGTGGTACAGAATTCGTTTTTACTGCTGGTGAACAACAATTTTATGCTGAAAAAGGTTTTACAAATGAACCACAAAGATGTCCGGCTTGTAGAAAAGCTAGAAAACAACAACGTAATAACTTTAATAATTAGTAGAAAACACCACATTTGATGTGGTGTTTTTTATCCTACATTTTCATTTTTATCATGGCTATATTTTAACTTAGTAGCCATTCCTCCTCTTATATGTCTTTCTGCTTTATTTTCGTCTAATATTTTTCTTACCTCTATCGCAAGAATAGGGTTTATCTTTTGTAATCTTTCAGATACATCTTTGTGTACTGTCATAACTATCCAGAACGGTTGAATTTTTGTTATTTTGGGTTGTTCTTTGTAACTGCAGACGTCGGGACGACGCCCCTACATTGGTTTCGCTTTCATTAAATTTAGTTATAACTGCTGGTGTACTTCCTATTTCATTTAATAATTTTAGTCTTACTTCTACATTTGAGTCACTATCTACTTCGATTACATCTATGATTGTTTTTAACATAGCATTTGTAATTGTTTTGTTGTTTAAAATATCATCTACTGTGCTAATTGTTTTTGATAGTTCTTTTTCTAATACATCTTTTTCTTTTATTTCTGATGAGATTAATTTTAACTCTCTTTCTAATCTTTCTATATCTTCATTTAATGGATTTGTATATTTCTTTAATTCTTGTATATTGATTACTTCATTTTGGAACATTTCCATATATTTTTGCTTTTTGTTAGTTATCTTTTCTATTTCTTTTAAAAGGCTTTCTTCACTTCGTTCATTACTTTCTCTTAATTTGGTAATCTTTTCAAACTCCTTTTCTACTGCCTTCATAAAGTTCTTTTTATTTGAAATAATGCTTTTTAGATATTCTTTTATGGCATTTAAAAGTTCTTCTTCATCAATTACAGTTGTATTTGGACAATGATTTACTCCCATTGAGTTTCTTCCACTACATACCCATCTTATATATTCTTTTCCATCTTCTGTGTACTTTCTTCTTATTCTTCTAAATGAATATCCACAATGTTTACAATAGATAAGTGTACTAAATACATATTCTGTTTTTTCTCTTTTATTGTTTAACTTAAATTCTTTTGAACGTTGTTCTAGTAATCCTTGTGCTCTATTAAATAATTCATCTGATATAATTCTTATTTCTGGTCTTTCTACTGTAATCCATTCTTCTTCTGGTAAATCTTTTCTTGTTCCAGTTATGAAATCTGCTACTTCTGATTTCTTATTCGTTACTCGTCCTGTATAGATTGGATTTTTAAGCATTCTTACAATAGAAGTTTGTACCCATT